>CBFDEA010000150.1:0-5525 GCA_965603695.1 uncultured Rhodospirillaceae bacterium
AAATCATGACCATGGTGGCGACATCCGCGGCGACGCAAGCTTCGGCGACGTTGGTGGTACCGATGACGTTGGTCAGAACGCCTTCGCATGGATTGGCTTCGACAAGCGGGACATGCTTAAGGGCGGCGGCGTGAAAAACCAGTTCCGGGCTGGTCGTCTCAAACAACCGTTTGATTGTTTTGGCATCCCTGACATCGGCTATGACGGCGCGGCGGGCAAGGTCGGGATGGCGACGCGCAGTTTCCATATCGATTGTGTACAGATTGAATTCGGAACTATCGAGGAGGGTAAGCTCGCCCGGCTCAAGGTCGCAGACCTGGCGCACCAGTTCGGAGCCGATGGAACCGCCGGAACCGGTAATCAACACGCGTTTGCCCTTGATCAGGCTCGCCATGGCGGCCCGGTTCAGGGGGTGCTGCGGACGGCCCAGCAAATCTTCGATGGCGACGGGACGCACCGCGCTGGCATCAATCGGACCGCTTTTGAATTCGGTCAGGCGGGGCAGTCGGGCCAGGGTCATGCCGGCCTCGGTCGCGGCTTCGAGTAGATGGCGGACCAGGGCGCCGTCGAGGTTTTCCTTCGACAGGATCAGGCGTTGCGGCTGTGCGCCCTTTTTTTCAAGGGCGGCGATGACGGCGGCAATGTTATCGGTCGTCCCCAATACCGGGACACCGTGAATATTGCGCCCGACCCGATTTTCCGATTCTGAAACGATCCCGACAATCCGGTAATTGGCGTCGGCGGCCCTGCCTAGTGAGCGGATAAACTCCTCGGCGGCGTCACCGGCACCGACCAGCAACACCGGAATGCGTGGCGTGCCGACATCTTCCAGGCGCAAATCAATACGGCGGTCTTTGAAGAGCCTGTATAAAAAGCGCGGCCCCCCAAGCAGCGCCATCAACACGAACCAGTTGATAGCCAGATAGGATCTCGGCAAATTGTTAAGCCGGGACCACAGGAACATGGCGAGCAGGAAAATCAGGATGACCAGAGTCACCGCCCGGGTGATGGCGAACAGATCGTTGATCGAGGCGTAACGCCAGACTCCCCGATACAAGTCGAGATACATATAGACACCGGCGGCGATAATCCCGAACAAGGCTCCGGCCATCAGCAGGGTATCGACCGGTAAGAAGGTGGTTAATCTTTCGCCCAGACGCAAATACAGCGAAGCGTAAAACGATATCACCGTCATGGTGATGTCATGGGCGTAAACAAGGTAGCCGCGATGGGGCATTCGAGTTGGCATAGAAATTCTCTGGCTTTAGGGCTGGTTGTTGAACCAGTCCGCAGTTTCCTTAAGTCCTTGTATCATGCTGAACGGCGGCGTCCAGTCGAGAACGGTTCGGGTCGGGCGGTCGTCGACAACAAGAGAGTCGGTAAGTCGTGAGAGCGCGGCGGATTTGCCGACAAGGGTTGCGACAAGACGCTATAGAAATTGCGGCAATGGAAAAAGTTGCGATTGGGTGCCGAGGGCTTCGCTGACCTGGCGAAATAGCGCGGGCGTTGAAACGTCCTGACCATCCTTACACAGATAAATCCCGCCTGCCGTAGCGGGCCGGCTCAGGATATGGCCAATAAGGGCGGCCAGATTGCCGCTGTATATCAGGCTGCGGCGGTTATTGATGCTGGCCAGCGGCAGCGGCCAATTTTTTGTGCAGAGCTTTAGGAGAGACAGGAAATTTCCCCGCACCCCCGGTCCGTAAACTAGCGGCGGGCGAATGATGTCGGCGCGCATGGTGCCCTCTGCGGCGATTTCGAGCAGGGCCTGCTCGGCTTTCAGTTTGGCAATGGCGTAAGGGTCCAGCGGGTGGGGCGTGTCATCGGCGCGAAAGGGCTCTGCCGGGGTCGCCTCGCCGTGCACTTTAATGGTGCTGAGAAAAATGAAATGCTTGACCCCGGCCTGGACGGCCTGGCTCGCCAGACGGGCCGTGCCTGCGGCGTTAATGCGCATGTTTTCAGCGACCGCGCCTCCGGCTTGCTCATTCATGACATGGACCCGCGCGGCCAGATGGACGACGGCGTCGATGCCGTCCAGGGCGGCGCTCCAGTCCGTATCGGGGCCAAGCTCGCCGACCTGTCTGACGCTTGCGCCGGGCAGCACGGTGCTCGGTGCGCGCGATGAAGCGATCACATCATGCCCGGCTTTGATCAGGCAGGGGATCAGGGCGCGACCGATAAAACCGCCGCCGCCGGTGACCAGAACTTTCATGATGACGCCTCCCGCCCGACTTTGTCGCCATCACCGCCGGCCGCCATTTGCAGGACGGCGAGCATTTCCCGGGCCTGGGTCTCGCGGCTGTGGTGCGGCGCTGCGGCCAGGGCGGCGGCGGCGTATTTTTCGCGGGCCGGCTTGTCTTGGCTGAGCTGGCCGACCGCTGCGGCCAAGGCGTCAGGGTCTTCGGCGGCAACATGCAGCCCGGCCTGATCGCCCAGCACGATGGCCGACGCCTCGCCCTTCGGGGCGGCGAGCAACAGCGGCAGGCCCATGGCTTCGGCCTCGAAGATTTTCGACGGGATGACACCGGCGAAAACGACTGAGTCCTTAAGGTGCACCAGGGCGACATCGCAGAGGCTCCAGACGGCGGGCATTTGCTCCTTAGGTTGGCGTGGCATGAAGACGACGTTACCCAGGCCGCGCTTTTTGGCGTCGGCGATCAGGGCGTCGCGTTCGGCCCCGGCCCCGGCCAGCAACAATCGAATGTGGTCACGGTCTTTCAGGCGTTCGGCGGCGTCCAGCACGTTGCTTAACGCATGGGCCATGCCGTGGGTGCCGATGTATCCGACGACGAATTTATCCTGCAGGCCCCATGTTTTGGCCAAGGCTTCGTCGCGCGGGCGCGGGCTGTAGCGGGCGAGGTCGACGCCGTTGATGACGACGGCGATTTTGCCGCCGTCAATACCGCGGCCGACAAGATTGTCCTTGAACGATCCGGTCAGGGCGGCGATTGCGTCGGAACGGCGATAGAGGAACAGTTCCAGTTTTTCGATCAGGCCAAGGGCGAAACTCTTTTCCATGACCCCGACGGCGGCGATAGAGGCGGGCCAAAGGTCGCCCAGTTCAAAGACGAAGGGGATTCTTCTGACCCCTGCTGCGGCCCAACCGGCAACGGCGGTAAAGAATTGCGGCGAGGTTGCGGCGATCACGTCGGGGCGCTCTTCCTTAAGGGCGGCGAGAAATCCGGTGACCATGAAGCTTAAGAAATCGAGGGTCCGGTGGATCACGCCACGGTTGGCGGCAATGTAGGTTTTGACCCGCACGACGCGGATTCCCGACATCGTTTCGCTTTGTTTCCAATTATTTTCGAAACCCGCAAATAGTTTGCCCTCGGGGAAATTAGGGGCCGAGGTTATCACCGTCACCTGATGGCCCCAATCGGCCCAATAGCAGGCGCGCTCATAGACACGGGTCGCCGCGGCGTTGCTTTCGGGGGGAAAATTCTCGCTCAGGAAAAGGATTTTCATGTCCGCTCATCCCGGGTCAGCAAAACAAGAAAGATGAAACAGAGAAGTGCGGCACCAGCCAGGGCAGGCAGGGTCCAGCCGTGCTCGGCCAGCCACGCCAAATCGATAAGGAAAATGCCGATGATAAAGACGGCGGCTGAAACCATGCCATGGGACAAGCCGCCCTGGACGGCCTGTTGGTAAAAATGCTGACGATGCGCCTGCCAGACTTTCTCGCCGCGCAAGGCCCGGCGGATCAAAGTAATGGTGGCATCGACGAGATAGTAGGCGGGCAGGATCAGGGCCGCCGCCCAGTGTCCGGCGGCGGCGACATCAAGCAACAGCCAGCCGAGCAGGAAGCCGAGCGGGACGCTGCCGACATCGCCGAGGAAAACTTTCGCCGGATGCCAGTTCCACTTCAAAAAACCCAACGCGGCCCCGCCAATGATGAGACCGAGCATGGCCGGTGCGCCGCTGCCAATCAGGCCGAGGCCAAGCCCGATAATGAGGGCCTCGACGCCGGTGATGCCGTCGATACCGTCCATGAAATTGAACAGGTTGATGAACCACACCCAAAGCAAGCCGGCGACAAAGGGATCGAGGGCGGGCGGTAACAATCCCTGAAAAAACGGATCGCTGCCCGGCCTCAGGGTCAGGACGATGGCGACGGCGGCGATTTGCATCAGCAAACGGCTGATCGGCGGCAGGCCGCGCAAGTCGTCAATCCAGGAAAGGGCGGCCAGGGCAACGGCGGCCCCCGGTATAATCCAGGTCAGGAAAGTGCCGCCCTCGAGATACAGTCCGACACCAATCCAGGCCAGAAGGACGACGGCGACGACGACGATGCCGCCGCCTTTCGGGGTCGGGCTTTGATGGCTCGAGCGCTCATTGGGGTGGTCGAGAATGGCCCGGGCCCGCAAAAACGGAAGCAACGCCCCGGTCCCGGCAAAAGTGGCGAGCGCAGAGGCGGCAAACAACAAGACCAGAGAGGTAAAATCCATAAAATACATGATCCCAAGTTTATAGCCGACAACGCCTTGATCGTAAGGAACTTTTTACATTTTACGTAGAGACTTGGGAATCTATCAGAGATGGCGTCACAATAAGGAAATTTCCGGGACAGGCTTGGAAACCGGGCTCCTTAGCTTGACGTTCACTTGATGAACGCGGTATTGTTCGCGACATGCTGGCGCTATTGCCAGGTAAAAATTTATGGCGCGAATTCTTTTTTGAAAGTCAGGTCAGAAATATGTCCCAGAAAATTCTCGTCACCCTTGGGCCGTCGTCTTTGCGCGAAGACGTCATAAAAAAATGCGAGAGCCAGGGAATTTACGTTTTTCGCATTAACCTGTCGCACACGCCGCTGGAACAGGTCGCCCCGACAATTTTGAAAATCAAGCAGTGGACCGATGTGCCCATTTGCCTCGATAGCGAAGGGGCGCAGTTACGCAATCAGAATATGATCAGCGAAAACACCCATTTCACCGAAGAAACCAGCGTCAAAATTCATTTTTCGCCAGTCGTCGGTGATGCCGAAAATATTTCCTTCTCGCCGCTCGATGTGGCCCGGCAGTTTGTCGTCGGCGATCATATTTCCATTGATTTTAATGACGTTAAACTGGCGGTCGAAACCGTCGGCGACGATTATTGCATGGCCCGCGTTGCCGTTGCTGGGACGATCGGCAGCAACAAGGCGGCCGACGTTCAACGAGACCTGATCCTCGATCCGCTGACCGAGAAAGACCGTGCAGCCATCAAAATTGGCCGCGACATGGGGATTAATCATTTTGCCCTGTCGTTCACCAATTGCCGAGGCGATGTCGAGGTCATGCGCAACCTGTGCGGCCAGGACGCCAGTATTATCTGCAAGATCGAAAGCCCGTCGGGCCTTATCAATCTGGAAGATATTCTTGGCGCGGCCGATGAAATCCTGATTGATCGCGGTGATTTGTCGCGCAAGGTGCCGATTGAAAAAATTCCGTTTATCCAGCGCCGTATCATTTCCATCGCGCGCTCCCACAGCACGCCGGTTGACGTTGCCACTAACCTGCTGGAATCGATGATTGTCAGAAATGCGCCGA
>CBFDEA010000151.1:0-5495 GCA_965603695.1 uncultured Rhodospirillaceae bacterium
TGATGATCGGTCGTGGCAGCTATGGCAGGCCCTGGTTCCTGGGCCAGGTCATTCATTACCTTAAAACCGGCGAGGAACTTCCCGACCCAGCCTTGCGTGAGCAACTTTCGATCCTGCTGGAGCATTACACGGGCATCCTCTCCCATTATGGCGTCTATGCCGGCATTCGCATCGCCCGCAAGCATATCGGCTGGTATTCCAAAGGCTTACCGGGGGCAGCGGAGTTCCGCGCCAAAGTCATGATAGGAACCGAGGAAAACCAGGTGATCGACATGATCAAGCAGTTTTATCTGCCGTTGATTGAATTGAAGGCGGCATAAAATGGCGGAGCCGGCCACTTTATTGACGGCCGCGGGCGCGCCCAATGAACCCGGCTTCGAAACCATCCTTAACGCCCTCGCGTCATGCGTTACGCTCATCGATGCCGACGATTGCATCGCTTACGTCAACAATGCCGGTGAGCAGTTTTTTCAAGGCAGCGCCTCGCATTTGATGGGTCTTCGGATCAACTCCCTGATCCCGGTCGACAGTCCGATTATCGCCCTGTTGCATCAGGTCAGAGCCAATGGCACCGCCGTCTCGGAGTACGGGCTGCCCCTGGAAACCCCGCGTATTGGCAAGCGTCTGGTCAACATCCATGCCAGCCCGATGCCGGAAAATTCTGCGTCCGTTGTCCTGGCCATTCAGGAACGCTCCATAGCCGACACGATTGACCGCCATCTCACCCACCGGGGTGCGGCGCGTTCGGTCTCGGCAATGGCGGCAATGCTTGCCCATGAAGTTAAAAACCCATTATCGGGCATCCGTGGGGCGGCGCAGTTGCTGGAAACCAATGCCACGCCCGAAGATAAGGAACTGGCCCGCCTGATTCGCGACGAGGCGGACCGTATTGTCGCCCTGGTCGACCGTATGGACATCTTTAACGAAGGTGCCCCCCTTGATCACCAGGCGGTCAATATTCACCAGGTTCTCGACAGAGTCCGCAAACTGGCTGAAAGCGGCTTCGCCAAACATGTCCGTTTTGTCGAAAACTACGACCCTTCACTGCCGTCGGTACTGGGAAACCGCGACCAATTGGTCCAGGTCTTCCTTAATTTAGTCAAAAATGCCGCCGAAGCGACGAGCCCTGTCGGTGGCGAGATCGTCCTGACACCAGCTTACCAGCATGGTTTTCGCTTTGCCGTACCGGGAAGCAATTCCAAGGTCCACTTGCCGCTGATGGTCAGCGTTCAGGATAATGGCGAGGGCATCCCGGAAGAAAACCGCAGATATTTGTTCGATCCCTTCGTCACTACAAAACCCAAGGGAACCGGGCTTGGCCTGGCCTTGGTCGCCAAAATTATCGACGATCACGGCGGCATTGTCGAACTCGACAGCCATCCCTCGCGAACAGTCTTCCGGGTCATGCTGCCGACCGACACCTCAAGTTCAAGGCAAGGGTAATAATGACTGGTCAAACAATTCTCATCGCCGACGACGACGCGGCAATTCGTACCGTCCTGATCCAGGCCCTGGGGCGGGCCGGTTACGAAGTGCGCGCCGCCAGCAATGCGGCGACCCTGTGGCGCTGGGTCAGCGACGGCGACGGTGACCTTGTCATCACCGATGTCGTCATGCCCGATGAAAACGGCCTCGACCTTATTCCCCGTATCCGCAAAATCCGGCCGGACCTGAAAATCATCGTTATGAGCGCCCAAAACACCCTGCTGACGGCCCTGAAGGCGACCGAGCGCGGGGCCTTTGAATACTTACCAAAACCGTTTGATCTCAACGTATTGACATCTGTTGTTAAACAGGCACTTGAAGTATCTAAACGACAATCCGATCACTCATCTGTGCCGCCGGGCAGCGATGACCAAGGGGTCGAAGATGGCGAAAAGATGCCACTGATTGGCCGTTCACCTGCCATGCAGGATATCTACCGAACCATGGCCCGGCTCATGGGCACCGACTTGTCGGTGATGATCAACGGCGAATCGGGTACCGGCAAGGAACTGGTCGCCCGCGCCCTGCATGACTATGGCAAAAGGCGGCTCAGCCCGTTTGTCGCCATCAACATGGCGGCGATCCCGCGTGAGCTTATCGAAAGCGAACTTTTCGGCCATGAAAAAGGCGCTTTTACCGGTGCCGTTGGGCGTGGGAGTGGGCGTTTTGAACAGGCCGAGGGGGGCACGCTGTTCCTCGATGAAATCGGCGATATGCCGCCCGAAGCACAGACCAGATTGCTGCGCGTCTTGCAGGAAGGCGAATACACCACCGTTGGCGGGCGAACACCGATTCGAACCAACGTGCGCATTATTGCCGCCACCCATCATGACCTTAAACTACTGATAAGGCAGGGATTGTTCCGCGAAGATTTGTATTTCCGCCTTAACGTCGTTCCGATCAGGCTACCGGCACTACGCGCCCGTACAGAAGATATAGCCGAATTGGTCCAGCACTTCCTGGACCACAACACTGACGAAGGATTGCCCCGGAAAATCATCGATCCGCAAGCCATGGAACGCCTGAAAACCTACCGCTGGCCGGGTAATGTCCGGGAACTTGAAAATATGGTGCAGCGCCTTGCCGCCCTTTATTCCCAGGAAGTCATCGGCATTGACGTCATTGAGGCTGAACTCGCCGACACCTCAGAAATGACGACGGATTATGGCGACAATGGCGACGGCCTTGCCGGTTCTGTCGAGCAGCAATTAAACACGTATTTTTCCGCCCACGATGGCGGCCTGCCAGCCGCCGGTCTTTATGATCGGGTGCTCAGGGAAGTCGAACGCCCGTTGATTACACTGACCCTGCAAGCGACACGCGGTAATCAGGTTAAGGCCGCCGACGTGCTTGGCCTTAACCGCAATACCTTGCGAAAGAAAATTCGCGATCTCGATATTGCCGTCGTCAGAGGGGCTAAATGAGTACAACGTCAGCCCCCACAGACAGTCTGTTCAATAAAGCCAGCGCGCTTTGGCGACGCTTGGGAATGAGCAGGAAGATGGCCTTTGCCCTGGCTGCCATGGCCGTCGCTTCCGGCCTGGCGACTGTCGCAACGATGACCGGTTGGCAGGATACCCCCGATCCTGATCCACAAATTGTTCTGGCACTTCTATATATGGACGCGGCCTTACTGCTGCTGCTCGGCCTTGTCGTCGCCCGCCGGCTGGTCGCTATTTGGGCGGAGCGGCGACGCGGCCAGGCGGGATCTGGCTTGCATACCCGTTTGGTGTTGATGTTCGGCCTTGTTGCCGCGGCACCGGCCATCCTTGTCGCCGTCTTTTCAGTGGTGTTTCTAAACTTCGGCATTCAGACATGGTTCAGCGACAAGATTAAAACGGCGCTGGAGGCATCCCATGCGGTTGGCATTTCTTACCTGCACGAGCACCAGCAAAATATTCGCGCCGACGTTCTGGCGACGGCCAGTGACCTCAATAACGAAGCGGCGGCGCTGATGCGCAATCCACGCCAGTTCAACGCCTATCTGTCACGACAAGCCGATATTCGCGGTTTCCAGGAAGCCCTGGTCATTGACGGCAACGGTAAAATCCTCGCCCGCTCAATTTTCAGTCAATCCCTGGAGTTCGACCTGATGCCTCGAAAGGCTATGAACGAAGCCGCCAAAGGGAGCATCGTCGTACTCAGCATTGAACAGGACCGGGTACGCGCCATCGTTAAGCTGGACCGTTTCGTCGATGCTTATTTTATGGCCGGAAGGTTTGTCGATCCGCAAGTTCTCGATTACATCGAGAAGACCGCCGGGGCCGTCGAAAAATATAAAAGTCTCGAAAAAAACCAGGAAGGCATACAGATCACCTTCGTGATGATTTTTGGCGTCGTCGCCCTGTTGCTACTGATGGTCGCCGTGTGGGTTGGGTTGACCCTGGCTGGGCAGTTATCGCGGCCTATTTCAGGTTTGATTTCAGCATCAGAGCAGGTCTCCAGTGGCCAATTGGGGGCCCGTGTCGAGGAAACCACAGGCACCGATGAAATCAGTGCGCTGGGACGGGCCTTCAACAAAATGACATCCCAATTGCAGACACAACAGCAAGGCCTGATAGAGGCCAACCGGCAACTGGACGAGCGCATGCGTTTTACCGAAACGGTTCTCAGCGGTGTTTCTGCAGGGGTCATCGGCCTTGATAAGGCGGGCCGTATCCACCTTCCCAACAGGTCAGCTTCGGAACTGCTCGGTTACAATCTTGAAAACGTTATTGGAGAACCACTCGACGCCGTCGTTCCGGAATTTTTCGGGCTATTGAAAAAAAGTAAAAAACGCCCGGACAAACTTTTCTCCGAAGAGATCGTTATTGAAAGGGCGGGACACGCCGTCATTCTTCTGGTTAATGTGGCGGGCGAAAAACTGGGAACGGAAAACCTCGGTTACGTCGTTACCTTTGATGATGTGACGGAACTTTTATCGGCCCAACGCAAAGCGGCCTGGGCCGATGTCGCGCGACGAATCGCCCACGAAATAAAAAATCCGTTAACGCCCATCCAGTTGTCTGCCGAACGCTTGCAGCGCAAGTACCTGAAGCAAATCAAGATCGATCCTGAAACCTTTTCCTCTTGTACCGAAACGATCGTCCGCCAGGTTGAAGAAATCGGCCGTATGGTCGATGAGTTCTCCGCTTTCGCCCGGATGCCGCAGGCAACGCTCAAAGAAGAAAATTTGTCGGAAATTTGTCGCCAGAGCTTATCCCTGGAACGTCATCGCCATCCGGAAATAGATTACCAACTGGTGACCCCGGAAAGTCCAGCCCACTTACGCTGTGATAGCCGTCAAATCGGCCAGGCCCTGACCAATCTTCTGAAAAATGCCGCCGAATCCGTTTCCGCCAACATCAGGGACCAGGAAGGTGCCCCCAAAAAGGGGAAAATACGCTGCCGCGTTGTCGATGACAGTGCTAAAAGTGAACAAGGAAGTCTCGCCATCATCATTGACGACAATGGGTTGGGGTTGCCTGACAGTGATCGCGAAAGACTGACTGAACCCTATGTCACCAGTCGTGACGGCGGGACTGGCCTAGGCCTGGCTATTGTTAAAAAAATTATGGAAGACCACGGCGGTGAAATTCTTCTGACTGATAATGACGATGGCGGTGCCATGATTACCTTGTTGTTCCACCCATCGGAAGAAAACGATGATGAAAGTGGCGCTGATCCTTTGAAGATGGCAACCGGAATCCTTAACCATGTCTCTTGAAATATTGATCGTTGATGACGAAGAGGACATCCGGGAACTGACCGCCGGTATCCTGGAAGACGAGGGCTATCAGACCCGCAAGGCTGCCAGCAGTGACGAAGCTTTAAACGCCATAGCCAGCCGCAGACCAAACCTAGTGCTTCTCGATATCTGGCTACAAGGAAGCGCCCTGGATGGCATCGAAATTCTGACCCACATCCAGGCGGAATACCCGGGCCTTCCGGTGGTCATGATGAGCGGCCATGGCAATATTGAAACGGCCGTCACCGCGATCAATATCGGGGCCTATGACTTTATCGAAAAA
>CBFDEA010000152.1:0-5476 GCA_965603695.1 uncultured Rhodospirillaceae bacterium
CACCAAAATAAGCTGGGAACCGCTGATGTCCGTGCGGGCGGCTAAGGCTAAGAAACGCATCGCTGAACTTGCCGTCGGTGAACCGGCCCGCATTGGCGGCGAGCGCAAATTGCAAGTCATGCGCTGGGGGGCGGCGTATATGTTCCAATTTATCCGCGAACTATGGTTCTGGCGCAAAGGTTAGCTTGCCAAGAGGCCGCGGCCAGATGGACCGGAAGCATCAGTAAAATCTTCATCGTCTGCCATCTCTTTCCCGATGCCAGAAACGCCTGACAGGCTTCAAAGTGGACGACGAGAATCCTCGCCCACAGGGAAACCCAAGCCGATCCGGGGCGGGTTTTCAAGGCCGGAAAATGGCGGATGGCAATGCGTGTTGTACATTCAAGACGCCGGGCCGTGTGCGAGGTAATACCGCTTGCGTTGATGTGATATCGTGAAAGTTCCTCCTCAAACACAACAAACTTCGCTTGCGGACTTTCAAGCAGTGACAGCCAAAGGTCGAAGTCCTGTCCAGTCAGCAAGCTTTCATCGAAGCCGCCAACTGCTTCAATGGCCTGACGTTTGGCCAGAACCGTTATTGAGCCGACGAACCCTGTCCGGTACAAGCCGACATAAGAGTCTGTCGCCGCCCTGAAATTGGCCGCGCATTTGATCGTTTTCTCTCTGCCATCTTCACCGCGTTGAACAAAATCGTGGGCCACGAAAAGATTTTCAGTCCCCTCCATATGGTAAAGGGATCGTTCAATTTTTTCCGCCATCCACTCATCGTCTGCATCGAGAAAGGCGACATAATCCTGGGTCGCCTCTTTAAGCGCCCGGTTTCGCGCCGCCCCGGCACCCTTGTTTTCCTGACCAATAATTTTAAATTCGATTCCGGCCATCGCCGTGCGCATTTGTTCAGCCATCTCGAGCGTGCCATCGCTTGAGCCATCATCGACGACGATCACTTGGGCAGGCTTGACGCTTTGGGCGGCGACGGATGCCAGTGCACGGCCAATGGTGTTTGCGGCCTGATAGGCCGGGATGATGACACTGACGCCACCGGGGGTTCGTGACTTATTCAAAATAAACAGGTATCCCCATCATAGGCGGTGACATACCAGGCGTCTTCCCGGTCAAGCTCGGGGCGCAGGACATCATCGCAAGATTTATAATAAAGCGGCCACGCCGCCATGGAACGACGGAACGGGCGATGGTAGAGAACCCGGGCGCGTAAGGGGGCCGGCAAACCAATGACTTCGAGAACATGACAGCCATCCGCCCCAGCAACGGCGTATGCCTTGGCAAGCAGCGCGTCAAGAACCTGTAAGCTGTCGTCGGCAATCAGCAGGTCGACGATCTTCAATCTTTTCAAACCAATATTGGTTGCGTCTTCGCGGGCAACCACGGCATACCCCCTTAATCCATCCTGGCGATAGACAAGGACTTGGCATCTTTCCGCCATACCGTTAACGCCGAAGTGCCAACGCAAACTATCGGCGGAACGGCAGGCCAGCAGTTTCACCTTCTCGCCTTGCTTGATGGCCCATAAGTCATCAAATGATTCGTCGATATCCTCGATGCCGATGACGTCAACGCAATGATCCGCCCCTTTGGGTCGTCGGCGGCTGATCGCCATGGCCATCTGGCCAAACATTCCACTGACACCGCCGATCATGGAAGCCAGGGGGGAGGGGACGTTTTTTTTACGCAAGATCGCACTCAGGAATCCGCCGCTATCGACCGGCCAATACAAAACCTGATCGTAATCAGGTTGCGGTATGCGCTCCGCGCCGTACTGTTCAAAAAGGCGGCCCGTCGGCTTGATCCCTGTTGTCACCAAAAGTAAATCAACATGAGTTTGGGAAAAATAAGCCTCCGCCAAGCGGGCTGTCTGCCCGCGATAATCCTTGGCGACACCCCATTGACTGGCATCGGCGACGATAACCGGACGTTCGCCAAAAAAGTAAAGCAAAGGAATATTACCAAAAAACCCGACCATTTTTCCCTGATCTTCGAGAACCCAGCCGAGTGACGGCTTGCCGCCACCTCCCGCCATCGCCGGATTGTCTATCGACAGGCGTCGCCAATGGGCATCGTTGGCCGTTTGCCCCTTAGGCATGATCAGGCCCTGGCTGCGCTACAATTCCGTCGCCTCCTGGCAATCTCCAAAGGTCGCTTCGCGTAGTTGGCTGCTGGTTTCGGTCATGCTTTTAAAGGCTCATGAAATAGCGCAATTGATGATTGCCCCAATTGGCAAGAACGTGGTCGCGGCGGATTCTATAAAGGTCGTCGCCCGGTCGCATGGCTCCGCGCTGCGTCGTCACCATCGACTTATAACCAGCCTGACGCGCCAGATCGGGATCACGATCTACATTAAAGTCGCACCCTGGAATACCAAAGGGCGCACAAAAATGTTCGCACGGCTTGTTCAGGTTTTCCTCGATAACGGCCTTGGATTGTGACAGCGCGACCCTGACGGCTTCGTCCTGAAGATCAGCCAACCTTGAATGATGAACTGTATGGGAGCCAATGGTCATTCCGGCGGCGGCCATATCCCGACAGTCCTGCCACGTCAGAAATTCCATCAACGAGCGGCCATGACCGAAGAAACCGAGCAGCTTTTCGCGGTCTTTCTCAACATCACTGCCGATGTAATCCGTCGCCAGATAAAAAGCCCCCGGCGCTTGATGATCCAACAGGATCGGCACCGCGTGGCTGGCGCAGTTCTTGAAGCCATCATCGAAGGTAATGCAAAAATAGCGACCCTCAACAGGGTTTCCCGAGGCCAGCAACGCAAGGGTGTCATCAACAGAAATAAAATCGCCAAACTGCCGCAAATATTTCAACTGGCGGGCAAATCCGGCCTGCTCGTCATCAAATACATGATGATAATAGGGGAACCGCACCCAGCCTGACGTCTTGGCGATAGAGCGTCCCAGTGACAGGCCAAAGACGGCGCAGTCCCTGACCAAGCCCCGAAATGAGCCACCGCCGGAAAAATCACGATAGGTGCGTAACGCAGTTTCAGGCGGCATCGGCGTATGCCTCCAATGGATCGCTCGGCGGGTTCATCGTTTGCGGTCCCTCAACATGAATACGGATGGTCAATTCGAGCATGAGCAATTGATAGAGGCGAAAGCCATGGCGTTTAGGCTCAAGCAGCAGGCGCTCGATACCGTCAGCCGTCCACCAGCCACGGGCCAGCGCGCTCCTTGATTTAAGAAGCGCCCCCGCAGCCTTGCCCAAATCCGCCGCCATCCAGGCCGGAACCGGCGAGGCGAACCCCTGTTTGGGCGCATCGATAACGCCGGTTGGTAAATACGGCCGCGCCATTTCACGTTCCAGGGCCTTTTGCCTGCCGCTGGGGGTGCGGATATTTTCGGGCACGGCGAGAGCCGCTTCGACCAGGCGGTGATCGAGAAACGGCACCCGGCCCTCGACACCTACCGCCATCGACGTTCGGTCGAGCAGGCACAGCAGGTCGTGGGGCAGGTAGGAGCCGAGGTCGGCATAAAGCATGGCCGCCTGGCCACCACCTTGATATTCTTCATATTCTCGGGCAAGGCGGGATTGTTCCGAACCTCCTTGACGCAAATCCGAACCGATGATGTCGCGCATAACCAAGGGGAACGAGGTCGAATGATCATGCAGATAACCGCCCGGATCTCTAAAGAACTTCTCGGCCCGGGCTAATCGCCAGGCTGTCATCGGCGCCAATAAGTCGAGCGCGGGTTCGATCAAGCCGCGGCGCAGGATTCCCGGGATTTTCAAATATTGTTGCTCGACAGGCATCTGGAAATAACGGCCGTAGCCGGCAAATATCTCATCACCGCCGGTGCCGTTAAGGGCGACCTTCAGGGATTTCCCCAAGGCCTGCTCGATCTTGAAGTTAGGTAACACAGAGGCGTCGGCCAGGGGTTCGTCGCAATGCCAGGCGAGTTTCGGCAACAGCGCCCCGGCCCCCGCCGCTGGCAAATCCAATACCCGATGATTGGTTTGATAGCGTTCCGCCACTTGCCCGGCCAGCGGGCTTTCATCGACGGCGGCACCTTCGAAACGAACCGTAAAAGTATTGAGCGGCTGGCTTGATTGCTCGGCCGCCAGGGCGACCATCAAACCGGAATCGATACCGCCCGATAACAGCGCGCCAATGGGCACGTCGCTGCGCATCTGTAAGCGCAGGCTATCTTTTAAGATAGCGGTCAAGTGGTTGGCGATATCTTCCGCGCCCGTCGGCAGATCGCTGGCCGGTGTGGCGCGCCAGTAGCGCTCGACAACAATCGCTCCGTCGGCCCCGACGCGCAACAAATGACCCGGCGGCAATTGCCGAATCCCTTTATAGAGGGTTTGCGGATCGGGCACATAACCATGTCCCAGGTAACTAGCAACGGCGCCCTCGTCGACTTCTCGAGGAACCAGGCCGGAGGCGAAAAGCGCTTTTATTTCAGAGGCATAAAGAACCCCGCCGCCGGCAAGCTCGGTCCAGTAAAGGGGCTTGATACCAAGTCGGTCGCGGACCAGGGTCAAGCGATGCTCGGCTTGCTCATAAAGCGCCAGGGCGAACATGCCGTTCAAATCTCGATAGAAATTCTGCCCCTTGGCACTGTGCAGCGCCAACACCGTTTCCATATCGCCGTGGGTTTTATAAGGGTAGGCGGGATGATTTTTGCGAAGCTCAAGATAATTGTAAATTTCGCCGTTGCCGCTTAACACCCGGCCACCGCGCTTATCAATAATCGGCTGATCGCCGGTTTCCAGGTCGATGATCGCCAAGCGGCGGAACCCGGCCTGATAGCGACGATCCTCGGAAATATGACGGCCCTCGCCATCGGGGCCACGGTGGGTGATGACACGAAGCATGGCGTCCATATCGGCAACCCTGACGGTCGCCGCCGTTGGTAAAAACAGTCCGGCTATGCCACACATGTCAGCGGGCCTGTGCTGGCAATAATGTTGTAAAGTTAAGTATCAGCAATATTAGCCCTCTTCTTTGCTGGCTGTTCCTGCCGCCGGCATCATCATGATCGATAGCCAGATCGCCGCCTGCCACCAGCCTTGCCAGGGTCCGAAACTAAGTGAAAACAAAATTATCCCACTGCATAACATACCAAGGCGCAAGGCCGTGGCGACAACATCGTCAAATCCCTGGCGGATCCGCCACATCACCATCAATAGCAGCCCAGCCAGCAACAAAGCCCCGATACCGCCCAGTTCCAGCCAGATTTGCAGAACCCCGTTATGGGCGTGCAGGGGGATCGGTTCGGCCAGGTTTTTCCACATTTTTGCCGGGTCGTCGGCGGCAAACACATTTACAACCCTGTCTGCGTTGCCATAGAGAAAACGGGTGCCATTCATGCCAATGCCAAGCACCGGGTCTTTTGCTATGTGTTCGGCCACCGTCTGCCAGATGGCCAGGCGGTGAACTCCCGAGTTCGACAAGCTGGAATAAACGCGGGCTTCGGTATGGGGATCAGGCAACGCCCCCGGAAGAAGT
>CBFDEA010000153.1:0-5442 GCA_965603695.1 uncultured Rhodospirillaceae bacterium
GGCCTTATCGGGGTCCCTGGTGAAGGGGCGCTTGCCTTGTCGATCATGTTCGGACTGATGGCATTGCTGACGGGGCTTCCCGGTGGCATCGTCTGGCTGATGAGTTCGGACAGGAACATTGAAGCAATTGACGATATTCCGACGAAATGACAACAAACCCTTTTAATTTTGACACAGGCATCGCTACATTTACGAAGATAGTATTTTAAGGGGAAAGTTAAGTGAGTGATTTACAGCTGACTGTTCATGAATTCCTGACAATCATGGGAACTCTTGACGAGCATATGGAAGAAACCGGCTTCAAGGGCGAGTCCGCCATTTATGATGCCTGGTACCCGCAGTGGCGCGCGGTCGAAGCCAAGGTCGAGAAGCTGTCGATGATGGACCGTGCCGACATGTTGTTCGATGGCAAGGTGACGATCAACGACATCCCTGCCGATCAGTTGATAGAGGCGAGGGCCTGCATCAACGAGCAGATCGCCATTCACAAGAAAATGATTGCTGACAACGACGTCGATGCCGATCCCGATGATCTGGAAATCTGGCAGAACCGTCTCGCTTCCATTAAAGACTTATAATTCATATATTTAAGGACGCCTGATTCATGAAAATTACTTTTGCCAACCCAACATTGCCCGAAACGGGCGTCGTCGTTGTCGGTGTCCTTGATGGGCGTAAGCTGACCGATAGCGCCAAGGCGTTGGATAAAAAAATGGGTGGTGGACTGGTTCGCGCCATCAAGGCGAGCCGTTTCAAGGGGGCCAAGGGCAGCTCTCTGCCGTTATTCGCACCGGCGGCAACCGGGCTTGATCGCGTCCTTATCGTCGGCATGGGTAAGCCCAAGTCTATCGATGAGAAGGAAATGCAAAACCTTGGCGGCGATATCTATGCCGCCCTTTCGACCAAGGGCCATGCCGCCGTGCAAGTGATCATCGACGCCGTTGACAAATGCGCTTTACGACCCGATCAGATCGCCGCCGAATTGGCTCTGGGGGCGCGCTTGCGCTCCTATCGCTTCGATAAGTACCGGACCAAGGAAAAGGCGGAAGATAAACCAAGCCTCAAGGCTTTGAAAATTCTCTGTGCCGGGGCGACCCGGGCGCGCACCGCGTTCGCATCGAAGGATATGGTTGCCCAGGGGGTTTTCATGACCCGCGACCTGGTCTCCGAACCGGCCAATATTCTGTATCCCGAAACCCTGGCCAAGCAGGCGCAATCCTTGAGCAAGCTTGGTGTTAAGGTCGAGGTTCTGAACGAAGCGCAGATGCGCAAGCTTGGCATGGGCGCTCTTTTGGGCGTCGGCCAAGGCAGTGTCAAGGAATCCAGGATGGTCGTCATGCACTGGAACGGCACCAAGGGTAAGGCCCAAGGTAAGGCCCAAGGTAAGGCTAAGTCCGATGCTCCCATTGCATTTGTCGGCAAGGGTGTCACCTTCGATACCGGTGGTATCTCGATCAAGCCGTCGGGCGGTATGGAAGACATGAAGTGGGACATGGGCGGTTCCGGCGTCGTCATCGGCCTGATGAAGGCCCTGGCCGGACGCAAGGCCAACGTCAATGTTGTCGGCGTCGTCGGCCTGGTCGAAAACATGCCTTCGGGCGCGGCCCAGCGGCCTGGCGATATCGTCACTTCGATGTCGGGGCAGACCATCGAAGTGCTCAATACGGACGCCGAGGGGCGGCTCGTCCTGGCCGATGCGCTGTGGTACACCAAGGAACGCTTCAAGCCCAAGTTCATGATTGATCTGGCGACACTGACCGGGGCTATCATCATCTCTCTGGGTAATGAAAAAGCCGGCTTGTTCTCCAACGACGACAAGTTGTCGGCGCAATTGAGCGAAGCCGGGGAAGCCGTCGGCGAAAGCGTCTGGCGTATGCCAATGGGCGACGACTACGACAAGAAGATCAATAGCGATGCCGCCGACATGAAAAATATTTCGGACGGACGCGGCGCCGGGTCGATCACTGCCGCACAATTCCTTAAACGCTTCGTCGATAAAACGCCGTGGGCGCATCTCGACATCGCCGGGGTTACCTGGTCGTCCAAGGCGACTTCGACAAGGCCCAAGGGCGGCACGGCATTCGGCGTGCGGTTGCTTGATCGCCTTGTCGCCGATCACTATGAAAAATAAGGGCTTAGCCATATCATGACTGAGGTTTCCTTCTATCAGTTGCAGAAATCCCGTCTTGAGGACGCCCTGCCGATGTTGCTGGAAAAAACCCTCGGCGCGGGTAAGCGCGCGCTTGTTATGACCAGTTCTGATGCCCGCGCCGAACAACTCAGTACGGCACTATGGCATTACCAGAAGGACTCGTGGTTGCCCCACGCTACGAAGAAGGACGGGCGGGCGGAAGATCAGCCGATCTGGTTGAGCGCGGAAGGCGAGAACGCCAACGAAGCCGACTTCGTGTTTCTGACCGACGGTGCTTCACCTGCCGACTTATCTGCTTTCGAGCGCTGTTTCGAGCTCTTTGATGGCAATGACGGGGCCCAGATAACAGCCGCCCGTGAGCGTTGGAAGGCTTACCGGGATGCTGGATATCAGCTAAAGTATCTGCAACAAACAGAGCGTGGTGGCTGGAAAGAAAAAGCGACCGGTTAAAGCCAATCAGGTCGATAATTATAAAAATAATAAAGGTGTTGCCGTTTTGAGCGATCAAGACCGTTTTAATCATCAGTTGTTTGAAACCCTGCCCATCGGCCTAGTTATTTGCCATATGGACGGTCGGTTGTCGTACGTCAACGCGGCCTATGCATCGATAACTGGACACACCGTTGAAGAGGCCCTGAACCTGACATACTGGCCAGTTAGCCATGTAGGGGATGAAAAGTTTAAAGACGAGCAACTGGCATTGTTGAATAAATCCGGGCGCTACGGCTCAGTTGAGAAAGAGTTCATCCACAAGGATGGTCACCGGGTACCGGTTCGTCTGTCGGGTGTCCTGATCCAGGAAAACGACCAGGATATGATCTGGTCAAGCGTCGAAGACATTTCGGAACGCAAACTGAGTGAAAAAACCTTGCAGGAAAGCGAGGCTAAATTCAGGGAATTCGCCAAAATCTCATCGGACTGGTTTTGGGAGATGGATGGTGAGTTGCGTTTCACATATTTCTCGCCACGCAGTAAGCAGATCAGCGGATTTGATCCTGACATTTATATCGGAAAAACCCGCCTCGAAATTCGCCATGGCCGGCCCGATGACAAAAGCTGGAACCAGCATCTGGCGGATCTCGATGAGCACCGGAAGTTTCGCGGTTTTGAATATGATTTGAAGATAGACGACGGGGAAATCCTGACCATATCCATTAGTGGCAACCCGGTCTTCGGCGACGACGGGGTTTTTGCGGGATATTTCGGAACCGGCAGAGACATCACCGAGCGCAAGTTGGCCGAAATAAATATTCGTACAAGCGAGCAACGGTTCCGCTCGCTTTTCCATCAATTTCCTACCGGCGTGACGCTTGAGGATTATTCCCTGGTTA
This sequence comes from uncultured Rhodospirillaceae bacterium, assembly GCA_965603695.1. Taxonomy (GTDB): domain Bacteria; phylum Pseudomonadota; class Alphaproteobacteria; order Rhodospirillales; family JABHCV01; genus JACNJU01. Next base: position 3,484 of record CBFDEA010000153.1, read on the forward strand.
AACGCCGGATTGATAAATTGATCGACGAAGGCGTTAAGGATTTTGAGCGCTATTTTACAGAACATGAGGATGATCTGTTCGAGGCCATTATGGATATCCGGATTCTTGACGCCAATGACAGCCAGATCAAGATGTTCGGTGCCACCTCGTTTGAACAATACAAGGCATACGAAGCCAATAGCGAAATCTGGAAGGATAGCAATTGGCGCCAGTTTTATATTGGCGAGCTGGCGGCCCTGGCTTCGGGTGCTTTGACGTATAGCCATGAGCTTCAGGATGTTACGTTCGATGGTTCTGTTATTGAAGTCAGTTGCACGAGCCGGATCATCACCAACCCGGCCAATGACTGGTCCGAGGTCATCTCCAGTCATGAAGACATTACGGCCCGCAAGAATGCCGAACAACAATTATTGCTTCAGGCGACCATCGACCAGGTCACCGGGCTGCCAAACCGGGCATTGCTGTTCGACCGGTTGGCCCGGGCCATGGAACACGCCAAACGCGAGCAGCGCAATATCGGCCTGATCTTCGTCGATCTCGATCACTTCAAACAGGTCAACGACTCGCGTGGTCACACCGCTGGCGATCAACTGTTGCAGCAGGCGGGAGCGAGGCTGAGAAACCTTATTCGTCATGAAGACACGGTGGCGCGGCTGGGCGGGGATGAATTCATCATCCTTTTAAATGACGTCGACCTGCCCAATGGGCCGGAAATTGTGGCCAAGAAAATTATCGAGGTTTTTGTCGATCCATTCGATCTTGACAGCCAAGAGACTTTTGTCACGGCCAGTCTTGGAGTTTCAATCTTCCCCGAGGATGGCGAGGATGCGGAGACACTTCTGCAAAATGCAGATGCCGCCATGTACAAATCCAAGCGAAACGGGCGCAATACATTCCGCTTTTTTACCGCCGGTCTCAACGACCTGGCCGAACAGCATAGCCGTATTGCCGAACGCCTTCGCCACGCCCTGGACCGGGGCGATTTAGAACTCTACTTCCAGCCCGTCGTCGATGTGATTGGTGATCGGGTGAGCGCTGTCGAGGCCTTGATACGCTGGGATGACGCCATTCTCAAAGCGGTTGATACAGAGCAATTGGTCTTGGTCGCCGAAGAAACCGGATTTATCCTGCCAATCGACAAGTGGGTGCTGGCCCATGCGTGTCGCCATGTTGCCGCCTGGCGGAAAGATGGCGCGCCGACGTTGCAACTCAACATTAATGTTTCCAATGCCCACTTCAGAAGCCCGGACCTGGTCGAGTCGGTGAGAAGGGTGCTTGCCGACAGTGGCTTGCCGGCGGCGGCGTTGACGATCGAGATAACCGAAAATCTGCTGATGGAGGATTCAGAAAAAATACTGGGGCGGCTCCATGAACTGGCCGATATGGGCGTCAAGCTGGCGCTCGATGATTTCGGAACCGGCTATTCGTCGTTGGGATATTTGAAGAAATTCCAGGTAAATACCCTGAAGATCGACCGAACATTCATTGCGGACATCGTCAGTAATGCCGACGATCTTGCCTTGGTCGAGGCGATTATCGTCATGGGCGGCAGCCTTGGCCTAACGGTTATAGCCGAAGGGGTGGAGACGCCGGAGCAATTGGAACTGTTGCGGGCGCGTGGCTGCCACCTGATCCAGGGCTTTCATTTCAGCCACCCCTTATCGGTGGGCGATTTGACGCAATACCTGGAGGGTGAAAGTTAATCGGTTTTTGTCGCTTCGACCGCAGCCTCCGCGGCAAGCCAGGTGTCTTCGGCCTTGCCAAGGGCTGTTTTGATGTCGCCAAGTTTGACTTGCAGCGCCATTAATTCCGTCGTCGAGCCTTCATAAACATCGCTGGAGGCGAGCCTGGCCTCCATTTCAGTTTTCTGTTTTTCGAGTTTTTCGAAGTGCTTGAGGGCGTCTTTTGCCGCGGCTCTCAAACCGGTCGTTTCGGCCCTGGCCTTGGCCCGTTCCTGGC
>CBFDEA010000154.1:0-5437 GCA_965603695.1 uncultured Rhodospirillaceae bacterium
TGCGTTGCTGCTGTGCACGTCGTGGTCGATCTGCCAGGCCGCCCCGGCGCCGTCCACGCGCCGCGCGGCATGCTCGAATTCTGGGTCGATCCGGAAAGCCCCTATCACCGTGATGTCTTCGATAAGGATGACAAGACCTATCTGCTGTATTGCCAATCGGCCTGGCGTTCGGCGCTGGCGGCCAAGGCGCTGCAAGAGATGGGCATGACCAACGTCAAGCACCTTGCCGGTGGTTATAAGGCCTGGAAAGAGGCCGATGGCCCCACCTGCGAACGACCGAAAAAGAAAAAATGAACGGGATATTTCCATGAGTGTCATAAAATCAGCGGCCAATCCAAGGTCCGAACTTTTCAAGGCCAACGCCAAGGCCATGCGCGCCCTGGTCGAAGACTTGCACGACAAGGTCGCTAAAGTCCGTCAAGGCGGCGGCGAAAAGGCCTGCGCCCGGCATTTGGCCCGTGGCCGCCTGCTGCCCAGGGACCGGATCCGCCTGCTACTCGATGTCGGCTCGCCGTTCCTGGAATTCTCGCAGATGGCCGGCTACAAGCTTTATGGCGATGACGAGGTGCCGGCGGCTGGCGTCATTACCGGCATCGGTCAGATTTCCGGACAGGAATGCGTCATCGTCGCCAACGACCCGACGGTCAAGGGCGGCACCTATTACCCGATGACGGTGAAGAAGCATTTGCGGGCCCAGGAAATTGCCCTGGAAAACAACCTTCCCTGCATTTATCTGGTCGAAAGCGGCGGTGCGTTTCTGCCGCTGCAAGACGATGTCTTCCCCGACCGCGATCATTTCGGTCGTATTTTTTACAATCAGGCGACGATGTCGGGCAAAGGCATCCCGCAGATTTCCATCGTCCATGGTTCGTGTACGGCGGGCGGCGCTTACATTCCGGCAATGTCCGACGAGAGCATCATCGTCAAGGGACAGGGCACGATCTTCCTTGGCGGGCCACCACTGGTCAAGGCTGCGACCGGCGAGATTGTGACGTCCGAGGAACTCGGCGGGGCCGATGTCCACACCAGAATTTCCGGGGTCACAGATCACATGGCCGACGATGACGCCCACGGCCTGGCCATCGCCCGGCGCTCCATCGGCAATCTGAACCGGGTCAAGAAAATCGACATGGACGTGGTCGCGCCGAAAGAACCCTTGTATGATGCCGCCGACCTGTACGGCGTCGTCAACGCCGATACCCGCAAGCCCTACGATGTGCGCGAGGTTATCGCCCGCGTTGTCGATGGGTCTGTGTTCGATGAATTCAAGAAGCTATACGGTCAAACCCTGATCTGTGGCTTCGCCCGTATTTTTGGCTATCCGGTCGGCATTATCGCCAACAATGGTATTTTATTTTCCGAGTCCGCCGTCAAGGGGGCGCATTTTGTCGAGCTCTGCGCACAACGAAAAATCCCCCTGGTGTTCCTGCAAAATATTACCGGCTTCATGGTCGGCAAGAAATACGAGGAAGGCGGCATTGCCAAAGATGGTGCCAAGATGGTCACCGCCGTCGCCTGTGCCCGGGTGCCGAAGTTCACCGTCGTCATTGGTGGCAGTTTCGGGGCCGGAAACTATTCCATGTGCGGGCGTTCGTATTCGCCGCGCATGATGTGGATGTGGCCCAACGCCCGTATTTCAGTGATGGGCGGCGAGCAGGCGGCATCGGTGCTGGCGACAGTCAAGCGCGACGGCATCGAAAAATCCGGCAAGAAATGGAGCAAAGCCGCTGAAGATCGGTTCCGCAAACCAATCCAGCAACAATATGAAGATCAGGGACACCCTTACTATGCCAGCGCCCGACTTTGGGATGATGGCATTATCGATCCCGCCGATACCCGCATGGTGCTGGGCCTCGGCATTTCAGCGTCGCTGAATGCCGAAATAGAAAAAACCGACTTTGGCGTCTTCAGGATGTAAATGATGGATAACGTACTTTTAGAAATTGATCGGCGTGGTGTCGCCCGCCTGACCCTGAACCGGCCTGAAGTTCATAACGCCTTTGATGACGCCCTGATTGGCAATCTGACAGGCAAACTTCATGGACTGGCCGCAGATGCCGCTGTCCGTGTCATCGTTCTGGCCGCCAGCGGCAAAAGCTTTTCCGCCGGGGGTGATTTGAACTGGATGGCCCGCACCGCCGACTATTCGCGTGAGGAAAACCTCGCCGACGCTCGCGAGTTGGCCGACTTGATGCGGGTGTTAAACATTATGCCGAATCCGACAGTGGCCCTTGTCCAGGGTGCCGCCTACGGTGGTGGTGTCGGGTTGAGTGCGGTCTGCGATATTGTTATCGCCAGTGAGCAAGCAAAGTTCTGTTTGTCGGAAGTCAAGCTGGGGCTGATCGCCTCGGTCATTTCGCCTTATGTTCGCGCCGCCATCGGTGAGAGCCAGGCCCGCCGTTATACCCTGAGCGGCGAAGTTTTCGACGCCCATGAGGCAAGGCGCATCGGCCTCGTCCATGAAGTCGTCGCCGCGGGCGAACTGGAGGATAAGGGTGCTAAGCTGATTGCCCAATTATTGAAAAACGGCCCCGCCGCCATGGCCGGTGTCAAAGACTTGCTGTTTTATCAAAATGGTCGCAGCGTCGACGATCAGGTGATCGAGGAAACGGCCGTGCGGATCGCCAATGTTCGGGCTTCCGAGGAGGGCAAGGAGGGCGTTTCGGCCTTTCTCGAAAAGCGCCCACCTTCGTGGATAAAGGAATAGCCGTCATGTTTTCATCAATCCTTATCGCCAACCGGGGCGAGATTGCCGTCCGCATCGCCGCCACCGCGCGGGCCATGGGGGTGCGTACCGTTGCCGTTTTCAGCGAGCATGACGCAGGGGCCTTGCATGTGGAGGTCGCCGATCAGGCTTACGAAATCGACGATTACTTAAACGCCCAGGCGATTATCGACATCGCCCTGGCCAGCGGTGCCGAGGCCATTCATCCGGGTTACGGCTTCCTGTCGGAAAACGCCGCCTTCGCCGCCGCCGTGGAGGCCGCAGGCCTTGTCTTTATCGGCCCGCCGGTCAGTGCCATCGACGCCATGGGTTCTAAAGTCAGGGCGCGCCGCATTATGGAAGCCGCCGGTGTCGCCGTCGTCCCTGGTTATCATGGGGCCAAGCAAGACCTTACGACTTTAAAGGCGGCGGCCAAGAAAATCGGTTACCCGGTGATGATCAAGGCTTCTGCCGGGGGCGGCGGGCGCGGTATGCGCATCGTTGCGAAAGCGGCGGGGCTTGTGGCGGCCATCGAGTCGGCCAAGCGCGAGGCCAAGGCGGCTTTCGCCGACGCCACCTTGTTGATTGAACAGTGCGTCGTCGGTCCGCGCCATGTGGAAGTGCAGGTCTTTGCCGACAGGTTTGGAAATTCCGTCAGCCTGTCCGAACGGGATTGCTCAATCCAGCGCCGCCACCAGAAGGTTATGGAAGAAGCCCCGGCACCGGGATTGTCCCCGGCCTTGCGTGAAGATTTAAGCGCGGCGGCACTGGCCGCAGCCGATGCCATTGGTTATGTCGGTGCCGGTACGGTTGAGTTCCTGCTGGCCCCCGATGGGGCGTTTTACTTCATGGAAATGAACACCCGTCTGCAAGTCGAACACCCGGTGACGGAAATGATCTTTGGCGAAGATTTGGTCGAATGGCAGTTGCTCGTCGCCGCCGGTTATGAGTTGCCGCGCGAGCAGGCGGAACTGGTCCCTTCCGGCCATGCCGTGGAAGCGCGTCTGTACGCCGAAGACCCGGCCAACGATTTCCTGCCCACAGGCGGCGTGGTCGCGCGCTTTCGCTTAGGTGCCAGTGATGAATATGGCGGTGCGGTCAGGGTTGATAGCGCGGTGCGCGAAGGCGACGCGGTTTCATCTCACTACGATCCGATGATCGCCAAGGTCGTCGTTTGGGGTATTGACCGGGACGCCGCGATCAGGCGCATGTCGATGGTACTCAATGATATGGAGGTCGCCGGCGTCGTCACCAATTTGCAGTTCCTGCGCCGGGCCTTTGGTCACCCCGCCTTCCGCAAGGCGCACATCGACACCGGCTTTATCGAGCGTCATTACCGTCAATTATGTCGACAACTTGAAAACCCCGGCAGCGACGCCCTGGCCCTGGCTGCCTTGTCGATCATGCTGCGTCGTGGCGATCAGGCGGCTGGTGCGGCTGCGGCTTCGAAAGATCCGTACTCGCCCTGGCACTCGACAGATGGCTGGCGCATGAACGGCGGAAATCATCTTGTCTTGAATTTTCTGAGCCGCGCCAACAAGCAGGCGGCGCGGGTTTGCGTGCGCTTTGTCGGCGACGGGTTTTCCCTTGAAATAGATGGCCAGACGCTACGCGCAAGTGCCGCCTTCGATGGCGAAGGCTGCGTCGTCGCCTATGTGGCCGCTCGCCGGGTCAAGGGCATGGTTCAACATCTTGGGGATGATATTGTCGTCGATGTGGCGGGTGAAATTCAGACGCTGGTTCTCGAAAATCCTGAGGCCTCGCTGGAAGGCCATGAACAAGCCGGCGGAAGCCTGACCGCACCGATGCCAGGAAGGGTCGTCATGGTTTCGGTCAAGCCTGGCGAGAGGGTCGAAATCGGCGCGCCTTTAATCGTTCTGGAAGCGATGAAAATGGAGCACACCATTAGCGCCCCTGCCGATGGAAGGGTCGGCGAAGTCTTCTTTGGCGTCGATGACAGGGTCGAAGAAGGGGTGATTTTACTTTCGCTTGACGAACTTTAAGACATTGAAAGTTCTGTTATATAGCCGTTTTATGTTAAGTTAATAACCGTTCCAGACTTGATGAGCTGATAAATGGCGGACTACGACCTCAGTAACCTTAGTGTTCTCGTCGTTGATGACTATCAACCGATGCGTCTTATTCTCAAGAATGTGCTGTTCGCCTTGGGTATCAAGTCGGTCAGGGAAGTCCCCGGGGGCATCGAGGCATTGAATTTATTGAAAGCGGACAATGTGGATATCGTCTTAGCCGATAACCTGATGGAACCCATGAGCGGCATTGAGTTGGTGAAAAGGATCAGGGCCGGGGAAGATGGTATCAATGCCTTTACCCCGGTCATCATGGTTTCCGGCTATTCCGATCTTAAGCAAATCATCAATGCCCGTGATGCCGGCATCAATGAATTCCTGGCCAAACCGATTTCGGCAAAAATGGTGTATTTAAGGATTTGTTCTGTCATTGAGCACCCGCGCAGTTTCGTCTCTGCCGAGGATTTCCTCGGCCCGGACCGCCGTCGCCGCCCGCTCGATATTGATGGCGATGATCGTCGTGATGATGAATACGAGTACGATGAGCATAAACGGACACAAAAGCGGCCGCGGGAATAATCATGGCTCTTCCTTCTGACGTCACCATGGTCGAAGTCGGCCCCCGTGACGGACTGCAAAACGAGCCGCAAGCGGCTTCTATAGAAACCCGCATCGCGCTGATCGAGATGTTGGCGCAGGCCGG
>CBFDEA010000155.1:0-5390 GCA_965603695.1 uncultured Rhodospirillaceae bacterium
GATGAAGAACTGCGGCAAATTCGCGGTTCGGAAATCGCCATGATCTATCAGGAGCCGATGTCGGCGCTTAATCCCAGCCTGACCATCGGCGGCCAGCTTATGGAAGTGCCGATGACCCATGACGGGGCAACCAGTGATGAGGCCTTCAAGCGTTCCGTGCAAATGCTTGCCGACGTCCACTTGCCCGATCCGGAGCGGGTCATGGATGCTTATCCACACCAGATTTCCGGCGGCCAGCAGCAACGTGTGGTGATCGCCATGGCGCTGCTGTCGAGCCCATCGCTGTTGCTGCTCGATGAACCGACGACGGCCCTCGATGTCACTGTCGAGGCCGGCATCGTCGAGTTGATCGCCGAATTGAGCAAGAAATTCAACACCTCGCTGCTTTATATCTCGCACAACCTGGGCCTGATGCTCGAGGTCTGCGACCGCATCTGTGTCATGTATTCCGGCGAGGTGGTCGAGGAAGGCCACATCGATTCGATCTTCTCGTGGCCCAAACACCCTTACACGCACGGCTTGTTCGGCTGTATCCCATTGCCCCATGCCGATAAGAACGCCCGGCCCCTGAAGGCCATCCGCGGGCAGTTGCCGTTGCCCCACGAGCGCCCCGCCGGTTGCTACTTCGGCCCACGCTGTGATTTCTTCGAAGCCGGAACCTGCGATCAGGAATCCGTGCGTATGAGCGCCGTTCACACCGATGACGACGCGGCCCACCGTGTGCGTTGTAAATTGTGGAATAGCCTCGATCACGACGCGGCGATCCCCATGGGCGAGGCGAAGCCCCCGGCGGAAATCGGCGAGACGGTGCTTGAAGTCGAAAACATGCAGAAATATTACGAGGTGCGCGATACCTCAATGGCGGCAATGTTCTCCGGCAACAATGTTCACAACATAAAAGCCAACGAGGAAATAACCTTCCGCGCCGGACGCGGTGAAACCGTCGCCATTGTCGGCGAGTCGGGCTGCGGCAAATCAACCTTCGCCAAGGTCCTGATGGGCCTGGAACAGTCAACCGACGGCGAAGTCCGTATGGGCGGTGTCGATATTGGCAGCCTGCCGGTGCAAGACCGCACGCCGGGTCAGCTTGGCTCTTTGCAGATGGTCTTTCAAAATCCCAACGACACGCTCAACCCCAGCCTGACCATCGGCGCCCAGATCGGCCGGGTGATCAAGAAATTCGGGGTCGAAACGGATCCCGTTAAAATCCAGGAAAGAGTCCTGCAGTTGCTCGATGTCGTGAAGTTGCCGCGCGATTTCGCGATCCGCAAGCCGCGCCAACTTTCGGGCGGGCAAAAGCAGCGTATCGGCATCGCCCGGGCCTTTGCCGGCAATCCGGCCATGGTCATCGCCGACGAGCCGATTTCGGCGCTCGATGTCTCTGTCGCCGCCGCCGTTACCGAACTGCTGACCGATATCCAGCGCGAAAACCAGACGACGTTGCTGTTCATCAGCCACGATTTGAGCGCCGTCAGGTACCTCGCCGACCGGGTGGTCGTGATGTATCTGGGCTTGCTGGTCGAACGCGGCACCACCGACGAAGTGTTCAGCCCGCCGTATCATCCTTATACCGAGGCGCTGCTGTCGGCCGTACCGATTGCCGATCCGGAAGTCTCGAAACGCCGTATCGTTCTGGAAGGCAATCTGCCGAGCGCCCTTAATCCGCCCAAGGGCTGCCCGTTTTCGACCCGTTGCCAGCGCCGGATCGGCGAAATTTGCGATAACGAACCGCCGCCCGTGCAATTCAACGCCGACCGTCACGGCATTGCCTGTCATATCCCCATGGAAGAACTGCGCAAGGTCGAACCGGTGATCAAGGTTTCCGAAGATCATACCGGCCCGGCGGACGCGGCACCTGCGGTTTAAGTTCTCATGCGCCTTCCGCTGGGATCGAACAGTGGTTCTGTGACCAGGCGGGCGGTCCGCAACTGACCGAGGATTTCAATCTCGAAGGCCGCGTCATCAGAAATCATGGGGCTCGGGACGAAACCGATGGCGACGCTTTTTTCGACAAAATGCGCATAGCCGCCGGAAGTCACGAAGCCGACAACCGCGCCGTCTTTCCAGATCGGCTCATCGCCGCAAACATCGGCGTCATCGGCATCGACGACGAAGGTGGCGAGATGGCGTGGCGGGGGATTGTCGCGCGCCATCAGGGCCGCGTCGCGACCGATGAAATCTCCCTTGTTGAAGTCGATGAAGCGTTCGAGTCCGGTTTCTGCGGCGCTGTAGTCGGGGCGGTATTCGCGACCCCACGATCCGAAGGCTTTTTCCAGCCTTAGTGACATCATCGCCCGCATGCCGAAAGGCTTAAGCCCCAAATCCTGCCCGGCCTGGTTAAGCGCCTCATACAAGGCGACCTGGTTTGCGGCATCGACATAAATCTCGTAACCCAGGTCGCCGGTGTAGGTGACCCGGTTGACCAGGGCGGCTATGCCGCCGACGCTGATTTCGCTGACGCTGAGGAAACGCATTGCGTCGTTTGAGACATCGCTCCCAGTGACCCGCGCCAAAAGGGCGCGCGCCTTCGGCCCGGCGATCTGGAAGCCGATCCGCGCGAGCGAGACATTGCGGATTTCGACACCATTTTCGGGCAGGTGATCGTTGAACCAGCGCATGTGAACGCCTTGAGAAACCGACGAGCCGGTGATCTGGAAACGCTGCGGCGCAATCCGGGCCACGGTCAGATCGCCGATCAGCATTCCCTTGGCGCTGAGCATCGGCGAAAGGCTTAAACGGCCGGGCTTCGGCATGCGTCCGGCGAGGATGAAATCGAGCCACGCCTCGGCTCCCGGCCCGCTGACTTCGTACTTGCCGAAATTATGTATCTCGTTGATGCCCACGGCGTTGCGCACGGCCCGGCATTCAGCCCCGACGGCGGCAAAGGCGTTGGAGCGGCGGAAAGTCGGTGTCTCAAAAAGCGCTTCGCCTTCGGCGGCAAAGTAGTTGACGTGTTCAAGCCCGTAAGCCGCCCCGAAGACGGCATTTTGATCTTTCCACAGCCCGTAGGCTGGTGTGATTATCAGGGGCCGTGCGGCGGGCAGTTCCTCGTTGGGGAAGGCGATGGCGAAGCGCCGCTGGTAATTTTCCATGACCCTAAGGCGGGTAAACTCCGGCGTGCAGTAAGTGCCGAAGCGGGCGACGTCCATGGCGAACACGTCCATGGTCGGCTCGCCCTGGATCATCCATTCGGCGAGAATTTTACCGACCCCGCCGCCCTGGCTGAATCCGGCCATGACCGCGCAGGCCGACCAGAATCCTTTAAGCCCCGGCACCGGGCCGACCAGCGGGTTGCCGTCGGGGGCGAACGTGAACGGCCCGTTGATGACGGTTTTAATGCCAGCGGTGGCGAGGCAGGGGAAGCGGTAAAAAGCGTGCTCCAGCGGCGCGGCGATACGATCAAGATTATCGGGCAGCAATTCGTGACCGAAGTCCCAGGGCGTCGTCTCAAGCGACCACGGATCACATTTCTGCTCGTATATACCGATCACCAGGCCTTTGCCTTCCTGGCGGAAATAGCTTTCGCCTTCGGGATCGAGAATATGTGGCAATTCCTTTTCCAGGCTGGCGACTTCGGCAATGTCCTCGGTCACCAGATACTGGTGCTCCATGGCCAGCAGCGGCAGGTAGACCCCGGCCATTCTGCCGACTTCGCGGGCCCACAGGCCACCGGCATTGACGACATGGTCGGCCGTGACCGTGCCTTCTTCGGTGACCACCTGCCAGCCGCCCTCGGCTGTCGGGTTTAGTTCGAGAACCCGGTTCCTCAGCGATATTTCGGCGCCGCCAAGGCGCGCCGCCTTGGCGTATGCGTGGGTCGTGCCCGATGGGTCAAGGTGGCCATCGGCGTCATTATAAAGGCCGCCGATGATGCCTTCGGTGTTGGTCACCGGGGACAGCTTGCGGATTTCTTCAGGCGTGACCAATTCGGAATTAAGCCCCATGTAGCGATGCTTGGCGTACTCGGCTTTAAGGAAATCCATGCGCTCGGGATCGCTGGCGATGGTCACCCCGCCGACATGATGCAGGCCGCATGACTGACCGCTGATTTCCTCAAGCTCCCGATAAAGACCGATGGTATAATCCTGCAACTTGGCCATGTTGGGATCGGAATTAAGGGTGTGGAACCCGCCCGCGGCATGCCAGGTGGAGCCGCTGGTCAGTTCGGATCGTTCGATCAGCAGGACATCTGTGCAGCCGTATTTGGTTAGATGGTAGAGGACACTACAGCCGACGACGCCACCGCCGATGACGACGACCTGGGCATGGGGTTTCATGGTCTTGCGTCTCCCTTGTTAGTCGTCCTTGGCGCCGCCTTCATCAATGCGGCGGGCGACAAATTCGTCCAGTTCATCCTCAATCGCCTTGTCGAGGGCTGGCGGTTGGTAGTCTGCGAGGACTTTCTTGTAAATTATATTGGCCCGCTGGGTGGCGTCGAGCGCGCCCCTGTCGCGCCAGTTCTCAAAGTTGCTCCAGTCCGACAGGATCGGGCTGTAAAAGGCATTCTCGTAGCGCTCCATGGTGTGAGCGCAACCGAAGTAGTGGCCGCCGGGGCCGACTTCGCGCATGGCCTCCATGGCCATTTCATCATCGTCAATGCTCACCGGCTTCATAAGCTCGGACATCATTTGCAGCATTTCGGCGTCGATAATGACTTTTTCAAACGACGCGGCAAGGCCGCCTTCGAGCCAGCCCAGGGCGTGTTTGACCAGATTGCAATGGGCCAACATGCAGGGCCAAAGCGACATTTGTGCCTCGTAAGCGGATTGCGCGTCCGGCGCGTTCGATGCGTTGACCCCTGAGGAGCGGTAGGGAATCGCGTAGCGTCTGGCCAACTGACCGCTGATCAGCACCGCCTTGGAATATTCCGGGGTGCCGAAGGCTGGCGAGCCGGTGCGCATGTCGACGTTCGAGGTGAAGCCGCCGTATAAGGCCGGGGCACCGGGGTTGACCATCTGCAAAAACGCGATACCGGCCAGCGCCTCGACATTTTGCTGAACAAGGGCACCGGCCAGGGTTACCGGGGCCATGGCACCGGCCAGGGTGAACGGGGTGATGACGACCGGTTGGTTCATGCGGGCCATTTCGATGATGCCGCCCAACATGGCGACATCGTATTGGCGCGGCGAATTGGCGTTGACGACGGTGAAGATCGAAGGCTCGGCCTTGAGTTGTTCTGCGCTGATCCCGCGACCGATACGCACCATTTCCATGGAATCCCTGATCCGTTGGCGGTTCAGGCAATAGCCGTAACCCATTTTATCGGACAGTTTAATCATCGCTTGCTCGGCGACGAGATGGCGGATCGGGGTTTCGATATCGGTCGGCTCGACCGGATAACCGGCGATTTGATGGCAGATGTTCAGGCTTTGGCCGAGACGGACAAAATT
>CBFDEA010000156.1:0-5360 GCA_965603695.1 uncultured Rhodospirillaceae bacterium
ATGGGACGACTGCAACAGTGCCTTCGACGGGATACAGCCGACATTAAGGCAAGTGCCGCCAAGGGTGCCGCGTTTGTCGACGCAGGCGACTTTCAGGCCCAGTTGGGCGGCACGGATGGCGCAGACATAGCCGCCGGGTCCACCGCCGACAATAATGACGTCATATGGATCGCTCATTATTTTATCCTTTTATGTGTCCAGCATGATGCGCTGCGGGTCTTCGATGCAATCCTTGACGCGGACCAGGAACTGCACGGCTTCGCGGCCATCGACGATGCGGTGATCGTAGGACAGTGCCAAATACATCATCGGTCGGGCGGCAATAGAACCATCGGGCATGACCATGGGCCGTTGCTGGATCTTGTGCATGCCGAGAATACCCGATTGCGGTGGGTTGAGGATTGGCGTCGACAGCAAGGAGCCAAAAATACCGCCATTGGTGACGGTGAACGAGCCACCCTGCATCTCGTCCATGGTCAGCTTGCCATCCCGCGCCCGGCGACCGAAGTCGCCAATCTGCGCCTCGATTTCGGCAAAGCTTGACGCGTCGACATCGCGCAGCACCGGCACCACAAGCCCTTGCGGCGAACCGACGGCGACGCCGATATCGTAGTAGTTTTTATAAATTATCTCATCGCCGCTGATTTCCGCGTTAACCCCGGGAAACTCGCGCAGGGCGACGACGCAGGCCTTGGCGAATATCGACATGAAACCGACTTTAACGCCGTGCTTCTTCTCGAAAATATCTTTGTACTTTGCCCGAAGCGCCATCACTTCGGTCATATCGACTTCATTGAAGGTCGTCAGCATGGCCGCCGTGTTCTGCGCTTCTTTCAGGCGTGTCGCGACCATTTTGCGCAATCGCGTCATGCGAACTTTTTCCTCGCGCGGACCGGCAGGCCGGGACGGGTAGCTGGCTGCGGCAGGAGCCGCAGCTGCAAGTGCGGGGGCCGCAGCCGCAGGAGCAGACGCCGCGCCGCCGCCTTCGATAAAGGCCAGCACATCACCCTTGACCAGGCGACCGTCCTTACCGGTGGCGGGGATAGAGGCTGCGTCCAGTTTATTTTCTTCGACCAGTTTGCGAACCGCCGGCGACAATGTCGCATCTGCTGCGACAGCAGGAGCAGGGGCAGCAGCTGGCGGCGGAGCGGATGGCGCAGGAGTAGGAGCGGGGGCAGGGGCCGGTTCGGCTTTAGCGGTCGGCTTGGCCGCCGCTGCACCAGCGCCTTCTTCAAGCATCCCCAGCAAAGCGCCGACTTCGACTTCGGCGCCTTCTTCAGCACTAATAGCACTTAAAGTTCCAGCCTTCGGTGCGTTGACTTCGAGCGTCACCTTGTCGGTTTCAAGTTCGACCAGCGGTTCATCGAGGGCGACCGCGTCGCCAACGGATTTCATCCACTTGGCGACTGTCGCCTCGGTCACGGATTCTCCCAGTGTCGGTACTTTTATTTCCGTCGCCATGTCATCCTCGATTTCTGAGTAAGGTCAAATAATAAAAATTAAAAGTCTTTGTAAGTAAACGGCTGCGGCAAGTCTTCGATCGCCACATGCAGGGCACGTTCGATAATTTCGTCCTGTTCCTGCTTATGGACTTTTGCAAAGCCGGTCGCTGGCGATGCCGCCGCCGTGCGACCGATATAGGTCGGGCGTTTGTTTTTGCCACCGAACTTGTCAAACATGGCAAGAAGCCGCGGATAGACGAAGAACCAGGCCCCCATGTTGGCGGGCTCTTCCTGAACCCAGACAATTTCGGCGTTGGGGTAGCGGTTGAGCTGCTGGAAAAGCGACTTGCGCGGCCACGGGTAAAGTTGCTCGACGCGAATAATGGCGATGTCGTCGATACTTGCGTCGCGGCGGGCCTGCAACAGATCATAGTAGACCTTACCGGAGCACACCAAGACTCGGCGGATGTTCTTGTCCAGGGCCAGATTGTCGGATTCGGGCAAAATCCGGCGGAAGCGGGTATCCGGACCCATTTCCCCCAGATTGGAAATCACCAGTTTATGTCGCAGTAGCGACTTCGGTGACATCACAATCATCGGTTTGCGGAAATTGCGCCGCATCTGCCGCCGCAGGGCATGGAAGTAATTGGCCGGGGTGGTGATGTTGACGACCTGCATGTTGTCTTCGGCACAGAGTTGCAGATAGCGCTCGAGGCGGGCCGATGAATGTTCCGGCCCCTGCCCTTCAAAGCCGTGCGGCAGCAACATGCAGACCGCAGACATACGCAACCACTTTGATTCACCCGATGCGATAAACTGATCGATAATGACCTGGGCGCCGTTGGCAAAATCGCCGAACTGGGCTTCCCACAACACCAGAGTCTGCGGGTCGGCGAGAGAATAACCGTATTCGAAACCAAGCACGCCGGCTTCCGAAAGCGGGCTGTCCATGACTTCGAACTGGGCCTGTTCCTCGCGGATTTCACTTAACGGGAAATAGCGATTTTCGTTGTTCTGATCAACCAACACACAATGCCTGTGCGAGAACGTGCCGCGTCCGGAATCCTGACCCGAAAGCCTGACGCCCGTGCCCTCAACAAGCAAAGTGCCGAAAGCCAGCGCCTCGCCCATCGCCCAATCGATGCCTTTACCTTCTTCGATCATCTTGCGTTTGGCATCAAGCTGGCGGACGATTTTTTTGTTGAGTTCGATATTGTCCGGATTTCTGGAAATCGACAGGCCGACCTCTTTGAGCAAGTCCATGGACACGGATGTATCGTCGTCGAGCAACTCTTCCTCGCCGTTTAACTGGACAAGACCTTTCCATTTTCCCTCAAGCCAATCGGCCTTGTTGGGCTTATAGGTAGTTGCGGCTGCGAATTCCTTTTCCAATTCGCTGTCGAAGGTCTGCATAACTTGCTGGGCTTCGCCTTCTCCCAGCACGCCTTCCCCCTCCAGTTGCCTGGCGTAGATATCGCGGGTCGTCGGGTGTTTTTTGATCGCCTTGTACATAATCGGCTGGGTGAACATCGGTTCGTCACCCTCGTTATGACCATGGCGGCGATAACAAAACATGTCGATGACGACGTCGCGGTTGAATTCGTGACGGAATTCCGAGGCAATGCGGGCGATGTGAACGACGGCTTCCGGATCGTCGCCGTTAACGTGGAAAATCGGTGCCTGGATGCCCTTGGCGATGTCCGAGGGATAAGGTGAAGAACGCGACTTGGACGGTGCCGTGGTGAAGCCGATCTGGTTATTAACGATGAAATGAATGGTGCCGCCGGTGCGGTAGCCCTTCAACTGTGACAGATCGAGAGTTTCCGGGACCAGCCCCTGACCCGCGAACGCGGCGTCGCCATGCATCAAAAGACCCATGATGACCTTGCGGTCTTCGTCATCAATCTGCGCCTGCTTGGCGCGAACTTTGCCGAGAACGACGGTATTGACGGCTTCCAGATGCGACGGGTTGGCGGTCAACGACAAGTGAACCGTCGTGCCGTCAAAGATGCGATCGGCTGACGTTCCCAGATGATATTTAACATCGCCCGAGCCCATGATGTCCTCGGGCTTCGAGGCCAGACCCATGAATTCGGCGAACATCGCAAGGTACGGCTTGTTCATGATCGAAGCCAAGACGTTTAGGCGGCCACGGTGGGGCATGCCGAGCACCACTTCCTTGACGCCCAACTGGCCACTGCGCTTGATGATTTGTTCCAGTCCGGCGATCAGGCTTTCGCCACCGTCCAGACCGAAGCGCTTGGTGCCGGTGTATTTCTTGTCGAGAAACTGCTCGAACCCTTCGGCTTCGACAAGCCGTTGATAGATGAAGCGCTTGCCCTTGAAGGTGAATTCTGTGTGATTGCGCGCGCCTTCGATGCGGCGCTGAATCCAGGCGCGTTCCTCTGGCTCCTGGATATGCATGAATTCGACGCCGATGGAACCACAGTAGGTCTGCTGGAGTATTTTGAGAATTTCCCGTGGCGTCGCCGTTTCCAGACCGAGAACGTTATTGATAAAAATCGGCCGGTCCATGTCTTCTTCATGGAAGCCGTAGGTCTTCGGATCAAGTTCGGTATGAAGGTCTTTGCCCTCCAGGCCCAGAGGATCAAAATTCGCGTTCAGGTGACCACGCACCCGGTAGACGCGGATCATCATCAAGGCGCTGATTGAATCCAGAGTCGCCTGACGCACCTTGCCGGCCTCGGCCCGGCCTTCAAGGCCGCGCGCCATGGTCGGCAGGCCACCACCCATCATTTCGGCCGTCGAGCCGCCATCTTGAGACGCCGGGGCGCGATCCTGCAAGGCCCCTATTTCTTCAGCATAGATACCGCCGTTGGTGCCGATAACAGCGGATTCCGACGGTGCCCAACTGGCCCCGCCGAGGTCGCTCTTGGTGTCGCTCAAGTCGTCGGCAAGCTCGCTGAAGAAATCCACCCAGGTTTGATCGACCAGTGTCGGGTTCTCAAGGAAACGGGCATAAAGCTCGGCAACATACGTTGCATTGGAGCCAGTAAGAATACTATCGATTGGCGAAGCCATGGTGCTCTTTCAGGCGGGCTTCAAGTCGGCCCGCCTCCCCTCCACTAGATGATTAGATCGTCACCCGCCGATGGCTTTGACCATCGTCGAGCCAATCGATGCCGGTGAATCGGCAACCAGGATTCCAGCACTTTTCAGTGCCTCGATCTTATCCGCAGCCGTTCCCTTGCCACCCGATATGATCGCACCGGCATGGCCCATGCGACGCCCCGGAGGTGCCGTCATCCCGGCGATGAAACTGGCCACCGGTTTTTTGGTTTTCGATTGCCTGATGAAGTCGGCGGCTTCTTCTTCAGCCGTACCGCCGATTTCGCCGATCATGACGATGGCTTCGGTTTGCGGATCGGCCAGGAACAATTCCAGACAATCGACGAAGTTCGTGCCGTTGATAGGGTCGCCGCCGATGCCGATGCAGGTCGATTGGCCGAGACCCGCAGCGGTGGTTTGCGCCACAGCTTCATAGGTCAGGGTGCCCGAACGCGAGACGATGCCGACTTTACCGCGGGTGTGAATATGTCCCGGCATGATGCCGATCTTGCACTCTCCGGGGGTAATGATGCCAGGACAATTGGGGCCGATCAAACGCGTTGATGAACCTTCCAGCGCCCTTTTGACTTTGACCATGTCAAGAACAGGAATGCCTTCGGTAATACAAATAACCAGCGGAATTCCGGCATCGATGGCCTCGACAATGGCGTCGCCGGCAAATGGCGGCGGCACGTAGATGACGGAAGCCGTTGCTCCGGTCATGCGCGCCGCATCGGCGACGGTGTCGAACACCGGCAAATCTAGATGGGTAGTGCCACCCTTCCCCGGCGTGACGCCGCCGACCATCTTGGTGCCGTAGGCGATAGCCTGTTCAGAATGAAAAGTGCC
>CBFDEA010000157.1:0-5322 GCA_965603695.1 uncultured Rhodospirillaceae bacterium
TCTACAGTTATTTGGCGGCGCTTGCGGCTTAATACAAGGACATTGCCCAAAAGCACCAGCACCATACCGATGAAGGTCCCGGCTGACCACTGATAACCTTCGAACACGGTCGACAGGCCAAGTGCGATCAGCGGGAACAAGACTGTCGCGTAAGCTGCCTTGTCGGCACCGATACGGCCCAGCAAAGTCAGGTAGAAGCCGAAGGCAAAAACCGAGCCGAACAGGGCCAGATACAAAAGCGATCCGACATACAGCAGCGAGGTATCAAAGATCAACGGCTGGCCATCGATCAGCGCGACGCCAAACATAAAGAGCGCCCCGTATGTCATGCCGTAGGCGTTGGCCTGCAGAACCGGCAAGCCACGGCGCTGGTTCGATGCCGATGCCATATTGCCCAACGAGGCAAGAAGCGTCCCGGCAATAGACAGCAGCAGCCCCTGGGTGCCGTGGTTGGTAAGGTCGAAGGTTTCAATCTCGGGCCAAAAAACCGTGACCAACCCGGCGATGCCGAAGGCCGCGCCAACGGCGACGCGGGGCCTGACCCGGTTGCCGAGAATAAGCGCGCCGAAAATGATGTTGGTGACGACAATGCCGGAAAAAACGACGGCGATCAGGCCGCTGGTCAGATCAAAAGTGGCCAGATAAAAGACAAAATAATTGGCCGAAAATAAAAACAGGCCGAGCGTCGCCATGCCCAAATGGTCGCGCAGGCTATAGCGCATGGGCTTGGATGTGGCCGCGCAGTAGGCGATCAAAATAATCGCGGCCAGGGCGAAGCGGTAGGCGATTGATAATTCAGGCGCGACAAGACCCAGCTGGTATTTGATCGCCAGCCAGGTCGAGCCCCAGATCAGGACGGTTCCGGCGTAGAGCAGGAAAGTATTCATGGTGACCTTATTGTTGCCAGAAAGGTTTCCCGGCTTCGCGTTCAATATCAACCCGGTTGAGGCCGATATCAACCAGCATCCGCTCATCGAGCTTACGCAGCTGGCGGCGGTCGGAGACCCGGACCTGCCAGTTGTAAAGGGTCGCCAGCAGGCGATCGGGGGCGGTCTCGATGAACACGGCAAGGCGTTCAAGGACGCCGGTTGCCACAGCATGTTTGTCGGTTCTCAGAATTGATGTCGTCATGGCTTCCTCCTGCGGACTTTCGGGTTGATCAATAAGTGATGATCAAAAGATATCCACATTGAGGCTTGACGACAAACGATCTTTTCTCATATTTAGATTAGGAAAACTAATTAAAATATGTAGCCTTTAATTACAGAATTAAGTAATATCAATGTATTATCAGCATAAGCTAGAATTGTCCCGATACACTTGCACTAAGTTTATAAGGTTAAAATCATGGCCAGACGGCTGCCGCCACTCAATTCACTGAAGGCTTTCGAGGCCGCCGCCCGGCATCTCAGCTTTACCCGCGCGGGGTTGGAGCTGAACGTCACCCAGGCGGCAATCAGCCATCAGGTCAAGGGGTTGGAGGAAACCCTCGGCCTGGCCCTGTTTCGCCGCGTCAACCGGTCGCTTTTACTGACCGACGAGGGCCAGGCGCTGTATCCGGATTTGGGCAGCGCCTTCGACACCATCGCCACCGCCGTTGAGCGTTTGTATGAACGCGATCAGGCCGGGGTGCTGACGCTCAGTACCTTGGATTCCATCGCCGCCTCGTGGCTGGTGCCGTAAATCGGCAAATTCCGCAGCCTGCATCCGTACATAGATGTCCGTATCTCGACCACCGATCAGATTGTCGATTTTACCTCCGGCGGTTTCGATATGGCGCTCAGATACGGCACCGGGCCGTATCCCGGCATGGAAGAAGTCTTGCTGATGAAGGAAACCCTGTTTCCGGTGCTCAGTCCGTCGCTTCTTGAAAAATTCGGACCCCTGGACAGCCCCGCCGATCTTGCCCGCTTTCCGTTGTTGCATGACGATATGCGCGATGACTGGGGCGTGTGGGTGGAGGCGGCGGGGGTCGATGGGATCAACGTATCGCGCGGCCCATCATTTTCTCACTCTTATCTGGTGCAGCAGGCCGCCGTCGCCGGTGAAGGCGTTGCTCTCGGCCGTTCGGTGCTGATCGCCGACGACCTTGCCGCGGGCCTGCTGATCAGGCCCTTCGATATCGATCTCAAGGCCCACCATCAATATTGCGCCGTTTATCCCAAGGCCTCGGCCAAGCGCCCCAAGATCATCGCCTTCAGGGAGTGGCTGGTTGCCGAAGCAAAAGAAACCGAAGCCCGCTTCGCCGCCGTTATTGGGCAATCACAGAAAAAACGAGACAACCCATGAGCAACCCGTTCATCTTCGCGATCAAGACCGACCCGGAAAAATTCCTGTCCGATCTGGAAACCCCGGAACTCGCGGCGGTGGTCGAGGGCTGCGTCAGTGTCCTGGAAGCCAGGGCCAAGCGGAGCGACCGCGAAGCCGCCCCGGTTCTACAGAAGCTTTACCGGGCGCTGGCCAATATTGAAATCTAACTGTTCAACGCTGCCACATTGGCGAACAATTCCAGCGCCTCGGGGTTGGCCAGGGCTTCCTTGTTCTTGACGGGACGGCCGTGGATGATGTCGCGGACCGCAAGCTCGGTGATTTTGCCGGATTTTGTCCGCGGGATATCGGCGACCTGAATGACCTTGGCGGGAACGTGGCGCGGCGTACAGTTGGCGCGGATTTCCGTTTGGATCAATTTGATCAGATCGCTGTCGAGGCTGAGCCCGTCGCGTAAGACGACAAACAGCACGACCCTGACGTCGTTATCCCATTGCTGGCCGATGACGATGGCCTCGACCACCTGTGTCAGTTTTTCGACCTGCCGGTAGATTTCCGCTGTGCCGATTCTGACGCCGCCGGGGTTCAGGGTGGCGTCTGAACGGCCATAGACAATAACCCCGCCGTGTTCGGTGATTTCGACATAATCGCCGTGACACCAGACGTTGTCGAAGCGCTCGAAATAGGCGCTGTGGTATTTCGAGCCATCGTCGTCTTTATAGAAACCGATGGGCATGGACGGAAACGGCTTGGTGCAGACCAGTTCACCTTTCTGCCCGCGCAGGGAGTTGCCGTCGTCATCGAAAACATCGACGGCCATGGCCAGCGACCGGGTCTGAATTTCACCCTTCCACACCGGCCCCGTCGGATTGCCGAGCATAAAGCAGCCCATTAGATCGGTGCCCCCGGCGATGGAGGCGAGATGGACATCGGCCTTGATATGATCGTAGACCCAAGCGAAGGCGTCCGGGGCGAGCGGCGACCCGGTCGAACAAAGCAGCCGGACGCTGTCGAGATTATGGGTCTTGGCCGGTTCCAGTTCGGCCTTGATGGCGGCGTCGATAAACTTGGCCGAGGTGCCAAGCAGGGTCATCTTTTCGGCTTCGGCATAATCAAACAGGGCATTGCCGTCGGGATAGAACGGCGATCCATCATAGAGGATCAGCGTCGCCTGCGAGGCCAGCGCCGTGACCAGCCAGTTCCACATCATCCAGCCGCAGGTGGTGAAGTAGAAGACCCGGTCGCCGGGTTTGATGTCGCAGTGAAGCTGGTGCTCTTTTATGTGTTGCAGCAAAGTGCCGCCGGCACCGTGGACGATGCACTTGGGCGCCCCCGTGGTCCCCGATGAATACATAATATAAAGCGGATGGTTGAAGGCGAAGCGCTCGAAGTCGATGTCGCCGGCCTGATAGGCGGCGGTGAAGTCGTCAAGCCATAGGGCGTCACGCACGCCACCCAGGCTCGGTGCGGCGCGGGTGTAAGAAACAACCACAGTTTTCTCGACGCTGGGTAAGGCGCTAACGATCTCTGCCAGCTTTTCCAGGCAATCGTGGGACTTGCCGTTGTAGTGATAACCCTCGGCGGCGAAAATGACCTTCGGTTCGATCTGGCCGAAACGGTCGAGCACACCCTTGACGCCGAAGTCCGGCGAGCATGATGACCAGATCGCCCCCAGCGACGTCGCCGCCAGCATGGCGACGATTGCTTCGGGCATGTTGGGAAGGTAAGCCCCGACCCGGTCGCCGGAAACGACCCCCGCCGCAATCAAGGCCTGACGGACGACGGAGACCTGATCGTACAGTTCGCCGTAGCTTAAGCGGCGCTGAACTTTGTCCTCGCCGCGAAAAACGATGGCTTGTCCGTCGTCGCGACGGCGCAACAGATTTTCGGCGAAGCTCAAACGGGCGTCGGGGAAAAAACGGGTGCCCGGCATCTTGCCGGGATTTTCCTGAACGCTCTCCCCCCAGGTTTCGGCGATGACGTTGCCAAAGTCTTTCAGCGAGACCCAGAACTTATCTATTTCGTCGATCGAAAATTCATAAAGCCCGCTAAAATCGCCGATATTGACGTTCCAGTCTTCTTCGACGGCCTCGATAAAAGCGCTGATGTTGGTGGCGCGGATGCGTTCGGCGTCGGGTTGCCAGAGTGGGTGTTGCAAGAGTCTCTCCCTAAAACGAATAATTTTTTTCAGAGTATGTTCCGACAATCCCGCCCGCGCAAGGCGGCCATGCGAAAACTGGACTGGTCACGCCTGTAAGTCGGCAATAGGGTGTCGCCCATGACTCATGGATTCAAAGATTCGCCCGTCAACAAAGAACCGGGGACCGGGATGTCGGGCTCTTTGCGCGGGGCGCTGTGGATGGTTCTTTCCGCCGCCAGTTTCGCCGGGCTGACGACGGTGATCCGGGAAGTCTCGGGCTCCATGCATCCCTTCGAGCTGGCTTTTTTCCGAAACCTGTTCGGTCTGATGTTCATGCTGCCCTGGTTCATGCGGGTCGGGGTCAAGGTCTTGAAGACGGAGCGTTTGCCGCTGCACGCCTTCCGCTCGGTCATTGGCCTGGGGGCGATGCTCAGTTGGTTCACCGCTGTTTCGATGATGCCGATTGCCGAGGCGACGGCGCTTAGCTTCACCACGCCGCTGTTTGTCACCATCGGGGCTGCGTTGTTTCTCGGCGAAAGCGTTAAGGTGCGGCGCTGGGCGGCGACGGTGGCGGGCTTGATCGGTGCGCTGATTATTGTCCATCCCGATGGCATGGAAATCGGTGTCGGGGCCGGCCTCGTTCTCGGCGCTTCGGCGTTCATGTCGATGGCGGTGC
The DNA here is from genome assembly GCA_965603695.1 of uncultured Rhodospirillaceae bacterium. Classification (GTDB taxonomy): domain Bacteria; phylum Pseudomonadota; class Alphaproteobacteria; order Rhodospirillales; family JABHCV01; genus JACNJU01. Next base: position 5,085 of record CBFDEA010000157.1, read on the forward strand.
TATCGATTAAATCCCTGAGCCGCACCGAAACGCCGAACACCATTGTCCTGTTTATGGGCTTGCTGATGACGCCGCTGTCTTTGATCCCGGCCCTGTTTTATTGGACGCCACCGCAGCTTTCCGATTATCCGTGGTTTGTCGCCCTTGGCCTGCTTGCCACGCTGGGTCAGATTGCCATGGCCCGGGCCTTCGCCGCCGCCGACGTTTCGGCGGTTCTACCATTTGATTTTTCCAGGCT
>CBFDEA010000158.1:0-5321 GCA_965603695.1 uncultured Rhodospirillaceae bacterium
CTCTGGTCGCCGTTGTTGTCAAACAAGGAGATGTTGACGTCGGCGACGCTGTTCGTCGGATCGAGTCGGAAGATTTGCGTCGCAGGGGCAATGAATGTGCGGGTGCCGGACATGGTTTGTGCGCCGGGGAAGGTCGTCCCGCGGTTGTGAATAAGGTTGAGTTTGTCGCGCAGTTCTGCGGACATCTCGTCGATCTGGCTCTGCATGTTGGGAAGAACGTCGTCGCGAATATCGATCAGTCCTTTGATGGTGCCTGAGCGCACATCATTGGTAATGTCGTTGCCAGCGATCGCGGTGCCCACGTAAATGCCATTGATGTCGCCTTCGGCATGGGTCGCTGTCGGCGTCAGGGAACTCGCCGAGTTATGGGAAAGGACTGCAGGAACGTTATCGACAAGGGTGCGACCGGCAGATGTAAAGACGACAACATCGCCATCGGCACGATAGAAATAGCTGATGTCAATCAGCCCCGACAATTTATCAAGTTCCTGGTCGCGGGAGTCTTTCAAGTCTGATACGTCGAGTCCGGAGGAGGCGTTTCTAATGATCTTATCATTCAGGTCACCAATGCTTTTAGATAAAGTATTGATGTCCGTGACGGCATCGGCGATCCCGTTGTCGGCCTCGACGCGCAGCTCCTGAATGGTTGTGACCATATCGTGAAGCTTGTTCATCAGGGCGTCTGCCTGGCGCACAAGTTCGCTTTGGTCGATTGTCTCATTGGGGGAAAGGGCCAAGGATTGCATGGCCTCGCCAAAGGCGGCAACGACATGGCTCAGCGATGTGTTCTGATCCGGCGATCCGAACAGATCTTGCATGCGATCATAGAAACTGCTCTGGGAATTGTATTGCTGGTATGAACCGTTTTCGGTGCGCAGGCTTTTGAGCAACCCTTCATCAATGGAGCGGGTCAATTCCGCGAGCCTGACGCCGGTGCCGTTGCCGCTTACGACAACAGATTCCATATTCACGATTTTTCGTGAATATCCATCAGTGCTGACATTGGCAATATTATTGGCAACAGCATCGAGAGCCGCTTGATTGGCCAACAGGCCGCTTTGGGCCGTCCTTAACGCGCTGGTGATTGTTCCACCCATTGTTTATTTCTCCTTGGCCAGCTTTACAAAGATTGGTCGAGCGAAAGGGCCATGTTGCGAGGTGCAGAATGGACGTCAGCTTTATTGGCAGTGCCTTTGGACGAATAGATGCCTGGCCCGGGCTGTTGCGATCTGACGGCTTCGGCGACCATTTCGACAACCCGGCGGTTGGCGTCGATGGTGATCTTCAGAAGCTGGGCATTTTCGCGGATCATGACATTGACCTTCTCGCCCAATTCGCGCAATTTCAGACGCAATTCAGGCTCGACGTCGGTCAAAGCAGAGGCATTGTCCATGATCCCCTTGATGCGGCTTTCATAGATGCGGCTCAGGTTGTTTTTTTCTTCAAGATACTTGATCGCTTCACGCGCATTTTTCTCACTCAGTGCCTTGTTTTCTTTCGTCAGAAGGGCTTCCAGGCGCTCGGTGATCTCAATCAGATCATTGATTCTTCCTGTTGCGTTCATAACTATTTCGCCTCCTGAAGTTTGAGCATTTCACGGAAAATATTGTCGGCGATGCCGATGCCGCCTTTCTTGGCGATGGCCTTGCCGAATTCATCAACCTGCAGCGAGCGCCACATGTCTTCGCCAGAGCCGCCGCCAAAGGGCTTTTCGGCGCCTAAGTTGGCGAACATCGGTTTCAACATCTGGCCCAGGAAAACCGCTTCGAAATCTTCGGCGACTTTGCGGATGTGCTGAACATCGCCCGAGACGGTCGGCTTGGGGGAGCGCTGGGCTGCCATCATCGCCACATCGGTGGGCAAGGTGTTGGTTGTTGCAAGCGAAGTATTCATTACATCACCTCGATCGAGGCTTGCATCGCGCCAGCCGACTTGACGGCTTGCAGGATGGTGATCATGTCGCGCGGGCCGATGCCCAGGGCATTCAGGCCGTTGACCATTTCTTGCAGGCTGATCCCTTCGTTGACGACGGTCAATCTTTTGTCGCCGCCCTGGTCGACAGCGATATCGCTGCGGTTGACGGTGGTCGTGGTGCCGACTTCGGCAAACGGACCGGGTTGCGAAACCTGCTGGGCTTCGGTAATGCGGATGGTCAGGTTGCCCTGGGCAATGGCGACGGTGCTGATGCGGACGTTTTCACCCATCACGATGATGCCGGATTGTTCGTCGATAACCACCCGTGCCATCTGGTCGGGCTCGATGCGCAATTGCTCTATATCGGCCATCAGATTGAAAATATTGTCCGCATAATCACTCGGAATTCTGAGCTGAACCGTGGTCGGATCTGTCGGTGTCGCGGCGGTGGTGCCGAGGAAGGCGTTGACGGCCTGGGCGATGCGCCTGGATGTGGTGAAGTCAGGGTTACGCAGGGTCATCTTGACGGATTTCAGGCTCGCCAGCTCGAATTTCACCTCGCGTTCGACAATCGCCCCGTTGGCGATGCGGGCGCTGGTCGGAACACCTTTTGTAATTGTTTCTGCGGCACCGGCAACGGCGAAGCCACCGACGGCCAACTGGCCCTGCGAAACCGCGTAGACTTCACCGTCGGCACCAAGGATCGGGGTCACCAGAAGGGTGCCGCCCAGCAGGCTCGATGAGTCGCCAAGGGAACTGACGGTAACGTCAATGCGTGATCCCTTGCGGGCGAAAGGCGGCAGTTCGGCTGTTACCATGACGGCAGCGACGTTACTTGAATCAAGGCCGGCATCGGTCGGTTTGACGCCAAGCCGGTTCAGCATGGCTTTCAGGCTCTGCTTGGTGAAATGGCCATTTGCCAATGAATCACCGGTGCCGTTCAGGCCGACGACAAGGCCGTACCCGACCAGCATATTCTCGCGAACGCCTTCAAATTCCGTGATGTCCTTGATGCGCGACGCCGACTGCGCGGCGGTTGCGGCGATCATGATGACGAACAGGCCTGCGAAAATGGGGACCATTAACCGTTGCAGAGGAAGCAGTACGGACTGCGTCAGGGACATGCCAGCCGGGCTTGAATTCGTCTTCATCACTTTAATCCTGCCGATCATTTTTTTCATTCCGTATCAACCTGTTGGGCCGTTGGGCGTCACATTCCGCGGGCTTCTCATGTGATTTATTATGCGAGAATCGTGCCAAATGTTTAAAATCGTTAGTTCTTTGTTTTTAATCGATATTTTCTTAATTCCATCGTCTTTGCGGGTAAAGAATGCCGTTAAAGAAGGTAAGCTGCGGAAGAAACTGCCGGGTTGTTCCGCCTAAGTCTTATCTCTTGAGGTCACGGGCTGCGATGACCATTTCATCGACGGTTTTAAAGACCGTTGCCGACGAATTGTAGGCCGTCTGGGTCATCATCATGCGGGTGAACTCACCGGCCAGGTCGACGTTTGACAGCTCATGGGTGCTTGGCAGAAACGAAGCGTATCCTGTTTTGTCTGCATCGACGACGTTGGCCGTTCCTGATTCCTCGGTCTCCCGATAAACATTACCACTAAATTCTTCCAAGGCATTGGCGTTGGAGAACTGGGCCAGGGGAATTTTATAGACAGCACGATAAGTTGAATTATCGAAGGTGGCGATGACCTGTCCCTTGCTATCGAAGCGGACCGATTGGGCGTTGGCCGCCGCGTAACCATTGTTGGTGTAGCTGAAGGGCTGAAAGTCTCCTGCAAATTGGCTGAATTTACTAAGGTCCAGCGACACCGTCGCCGTTCCCCCCGGCACTGTTCCTACGGGGGGGAAAGTCAGCGCAAGGTTGGCCAGGCCACCGGTCGGTGTCAGCAATGCGCCATTTGCATCAAAAGTCAGGGTCGTGACGGCGGTCGTCGTTACCTCGGTCGGCGCGACATTTGCTGTCGTATTGACTGCGGTCGCTGTGTTGTCTGCTAGCGCGGGGACATTTGCTGTCGCCACTGAAGCTGTCGAAGCCCCAGTGCCACCCCTGGAAGTCGATGAAACCTGGGTGAATGGCGTGCCGGCAACAACTGCGGTTAATGAGACGACGCCACCACCGCCACCCGGCGCCGCGGCCGTTACGACTGCCGCCGTTGGCGCATTGGCAACAATCGCGGCGGCAATTTTGGTTGTGATATTGTTGTATGCCGCTGCCGAATTTCCGGTTACGACACCACCCGTTCCGTCACCATTTGCCGTTAAATCGTTTGGTACGACTGTGTACAGGACGGCGCCAATAGCATCGATATTTATCGAAACAACGTCACCGGCGGCGTAAGTGCCGGTTAATGTTGCGTTATCGACTTGGGCAACAGGGCCGATGACATTGTTTGCCGTCACGGTTGATGCTGTCGACACACCGGTTGCTATGGCTGTCGCTGATGGGGTGTCTGTAAAGGCTGTCCCGGCAGTCGTTGCCGTCAATGTGACGATGCCGGAGCCACTCGCTCCTACCGCCGGTGTTACGACGGCTGAGGTCGGCCCATCTGCCGTGATCGCGGCAGATAATTTAGACGTGATGTTGTTATATGCCTCGGCTGAATTACCGGCAACGGCAGCGCCGCCAATTCCATCGACGGTCAGATCATTGGCCGTAACCGTATAGACGACGGCGGTCAATGCGTCGATTTGTACCGAGACCGTGTCTCCGGCGGCGTATGAGCCGCTCAAGGTTACGTTGTCGACTTGCTTGACGGGGGTGCGGTTGGTTGTCGAAGCGGTGGCGGTAAAGGCAGACCCTGCCGAATCGGCGGTCAGGGTCAAGGCGTCGGTGCCGCTGGCCGCAGCGGTGACTTTGACAGTGGCGTTGCCATTGATACTGGTTACCAGGGCGTCGCGAACGGTGGCCAGTGTGTCACCGGCACCGGCGGTCTTGCTAAAAGAAGTGCCAGCGACGACGACGGTGTAGATATCGCCAGCCTCGACGGTGCCACCCAGGGTCACCGTATCGACCTGGGCGACCGGCGTTTTGCCGATGGTTGTCGAGAAGTCCCAGGTGTTGTTTGCGGTTTTGGCGAAGTCGAGTCGTACCGAGCGGGCGTTGCCGTTCGAATCAAAGACCTCGATATTGTAGTATTCGATATCGCCGGTCTTTGCCGCCTGGACTATTGAATCCGCCGCCGTATTGTCGGCTGTTGCACCGCCGTTTGTCGCCGCGCCGCTAATCGCCAGGGAAGAGCCCTGGGTGACGGCGGTAAGAAGAAGTTTCCCGTCGGTCGGACTCGCAGATGCGGTTGCCTGGGCGGCGATGGTGGCGTTGGCATTGATGGCGGTGACCAAGGCGTCGCGGATGGCGTTCACGGCGCGCGTGGTGGCGGTGCGGTGCAGCCAGC
>CBFDEA010000159.1:0-5320 GCA_965603695.1 uncultured Rhodospirillaceae bacterium
TAAAACAGAACCCGACATGGCCCTGAACGTCTTGGGCAAACTGGTCGATCGGCTACGCCAAGCCAACGACCGCTTGAGCCACCCCGGCACCGCCATCGAAAAAATTCAAAAGAACGGATCAGGATTTTCGGTCTTCAATATGTTCAAAAAACTCGGCGCCGCCTCCGACAGCGGTTCCGGTCGTATCGATATCCGGGTATTCCCCTTCGTTGGCGAAGTGCCCGAAGTCGCCGAAGCCCAAAGGCGTCATGTCGTGCAATCTTTGGCTAAACGTCCCGGCATCAAGATTCGGGCGATTAACAAAATTCCCGAAATTGATCCCGACCTTCATCCCGATGACCGGTTGAAGAAATTGCAGGATTGTGCGTTGGAGGTGATGGCCTCCTCGTTTAGCGACCTGATCATTTACGCCGACATCCCGACCCCGGGCACGACGCTGCATCTGCATTTCTTTTCCACCAATTCCGGTGACGTTGACCGCCCCGGATTTTCCTTGGCCTCGAACGTTCTGACGTTGCCGGTGGATTTCGAGCCCGAACTCGCCGAGCTGTTGCTGGCTGTGGCCCTGGCGGCAACCACGCCCAATGAGGAAAGCAAGCGGGTGCGCCTGGGCCAGGCCCTTTCTGAAACTCTTTACGCCGCCATGCCGGCAGTACAGAGCCTGCCGCAGGATCTGACGAAGCGGGAACGGGCTTCGATTCAGATGTGTTACGGCAATGCCATTGCCACCCTGGCCTACCAACGCGGAACCGCCGAATTATATCAGGTCGCGGTGCAAACCTACCGCGCCACCCTTGAACACTTATCGCGCGACGACAATCCAATTGACTGGGCCTTGACGCAAAAACACCTGGGTGCCTCGCTGCAAGCGATAGGCGAACGCTCCAATAATGAAGAAACCTTGAGCGATGCCGCCGAAGCCCTGGAAGCGGCTCTACAAATCTTTCGTCCGGATACTTACCCGATTCAATGGGCATCGACCCAAAACCGCTTAGGCATGGTTCTTTATAAACTCGATCTTAAGACCGGCGATGCGGAAACCTTGAAAAATTCCCTGAACGCCTTCCAGGCCGCCCTGCACGTCTTCAACCGGACCGACCACCCTTCGCGCTGGGCCGATGTCATGAACAACTTTGCCCAGGCAGCCCAAGTGTTGGGCGAACAACTTCACAGCACCGAAGTGCTGGAGAAAGCCGTCAATGCCTGCCTGGGTGCGCTCGAAGTCAGGCGCAAGGAAAAGGGGCCACTGCTTTGGGCGGCGACCCAGAACAACATGGGATCGGCGCTGTTTTTGCTGGGCAAACTAACCGAAGACATTTCCCGACTCGAAGGTGCCGCCGTCGCCTTCGATCTGGCCCTGGGAGTCTATTCTGAATTCAACGCCGAACGCCTTGCCTCCGTCGCCCGGAAAAACTTGTCCCGTGTCCGCCTGTTGATGGAGGAAATTCAAGGCCCGCCCGAACGTAATGATGAAGCGATACCGAAGCTGGACTGGGAAGACGGCACCGAAAACAGCCCCTACGATTAAATTACCGGCGGGGCCGCATGTGAGCGATATAGACCTTGCAGTTGGAATAGCCATCATTAAAGAAATGATAGGTGATATTTGGTTTGGCCAATCCCGTTGGGTCAGTCAAATTCCATTCCCGGGTGGCAATTCCGGTAACCCCCATCCCGACCTTGCCATAATAGCCGATGTTGAGGTTTTGTATCTTTCTCTGATTAAAGGAACTTTGACGACAAGCCTGCGACAGGGCCTCGTTATATTCCCCGACATCCCAATAAGGCAGATTGGTGGCGGTGAATTTGCCTGATCCGGCGAAGCCCGCCGCGCCAAAGCCAAGCGCCGCGAAGCCACTAAAGGCTGAAATTATAGCCAACCGGCGCACTGAAGATTTATTCAACATAAGGCCACTTTAGCAGAACTCTGCTAAAAAAACACCGTGGCAAGGCTTTAAGGGGAAATGGTGCGCCCGGAGAGACTCGAACTCCCAACCTCCTGATTCGTAGTCAGGTGCTCTATCCAATTGAGCTACGGGCACATACCCTCGCATTGGAGAGGATATCTCCTTTGCAAAAGTTGGCGGACACTACTCCACAGGCATTGCCAAGGCAAGTGCTTAGAGCGTCTCTTTTCACACTCTTGAAAGAAGGATGTAAATCGGTCCTTGTCGCGCCTAGTCGCATTGAGTAATATCCTGAAAAACCAAAAGAGTGGGGGCGGTATTTCTTTAACAAAAAATATTCGTCGCGTTTGTTATTTGCTTCTCCTTCAAAGAGGGCGTTTAATCATTTTAGGTAAAGGCTCAGTCGCTTCATGAACTTTTCAATGTTTCGAAAATCATCAGGATTTCGAGTTGCCGTGATCTCTGCGGTGCTGCTCCTTCCTGCGTGCTCTTTTACCGAAGAGGCGCTGTGGCCATCACTGACAGGCGAAGACCCCCAGGGTGCGCCCGCCACAACACAGAGCCAGCAGCAACAGGAGCAGACACCTGCCACCGAGATGGCGCAGACACCTGCTCAACCGATTCTCGGCACCACCAACTTCCAGCCCGAGGGCGTTACCGCCGGGACTGCGTCGGGCACTTTCGTCGGCAAAAAAGTTATTGAACTACGTTCTGAATTGAAACGATTGCAGGGATCAATCTCGCAACATAACGCGACGCTGCAACAATTACGCGCCGTTATCGTGCAAAATTCACAGCGCTACCACGGTACTGTCGCCGCCATTAACACCCGTTTGCAGGTCGGCACCACCCCGGGTAACCCGATTTTGGTGGAACAGTTCAACAATGCGCGCGGCAATCTGGAAAAGATCAGCAGTGATACCGGCGAGTTAAACAGGCTGGCGACAGCCGTTTCGGCAGATTCAACCATGTCGGCGTTCCTGTCCGAATCGACGCGCGCCGCCTTTAGTGTTTCGGGTGCCGTCGATGAAGACCACAAACAACTGTCCATTCTCGAAGACGAGGTCAACCGCACCGTCGTTCTGATTGAGCGTCTGCTAAAAGAACTGGCCGAGGATGTGCGCCGTCAAACCAACTATGTCGCCACCGAGCGGTCCAACCTCAACTTGCTTTCGGCCGGTATCAAGGGTGGTGAAATCTTTGGTGCCAGCCTGGCCAATCAGGCTATCGTTTCGGCCGCCGGAAATTCGATCTTCCAGGGACCGGCACGGGCTCAGGACACAACGGGCCGCAGGCCGCTGGTTGTTATTCGCTTCGACCGTCCGGACATTCCTTACCAACAAGCCCTTTATGCCGCCGTCAGCCGGGTCTTAGAGCGTCGGCCCGGCGCGGTCTTCGATCTTGTCGCCGTCGCTCCAGGTGCCGGTGGACCGGCCCGCGTTGCCTTGAATTCCAACAAGGCGCAACGATTTGCCGAAGGTGTTCTAAGGTCCCTGATTGAAATGGGCCTGCCGCCCTCACGGGTTGCCATGTCCGGCAAAACCAGCAACAAGGCAAATTCCAACGAAGTGCATTTGTACCTCAGGTAAAGCCTGCAAGGCCCTGGAAAGATAACAATCTGAGACCTCTATTATTACAAAAACCGGCGATCCGTATGGATTAGCCGGTTTTTTTATAGGGTTTTCCCTGTGTCTGTTCAGACCTACCCGATGCTAAATATGGCCAAACCCATTGAAAAAGAGCTATTTTTTTGTGTCATTTAAGCAACACTCTCGTGTACGTTATATTAGCGATACAATAATACTACACTTGTGACACTTTTTACCGTATCTTGCTGAAGGTTCCATAAGTTTTAGATGAGGGCCTTGGGCTTTGGCACCTGAAATAAAATTCGCCAAAGCACATGGTTCTTAGTAATTTAGTTTTTAGGGTAGGGGGTTTCCCGGATGTTTTCGACCAAAATTAAAGTTTCCGTCCTGACGGCAGCAGCTGTCGCAATGTTTGCGCCGCTCAATCAGGCCAACGCCACCAACGGCCAGTTGCCGACGTGTGTTGGCACCTATAAGTGCGGCATGGGCGGTGCCGGACTGACGATCGCTTCCGATCCGACGGCTGCCTCAATCAACCCGGCCCTGATCTCACGCATGGGCAACTCGGCGATTATAAACGCCGGTTGGTTCCACGCCGACGTTAAGCGTAATGTTGCCACAGGTGCTGGAACCGCTTCCAACACCGCCGGTGGCACGCAGTCGAGTGATGCGAGTGACTTCCTCAACGCTTCCTTGGGCGTCAACTACCGAGTCGGTGATAACCTCGGCCTGAATATCAGTTTTTATCCAGGCGGCGGCGGAGCTACCGACTGGGATCATTCCCGCACAATCGACACCGGCGCTACTAACTCGCTCTCCGATGACCGTGACATTCGCTGGCGCATGTTCAACCTGCAAATTGGCACGGCCTGGGCCCCCAACGATAAATCGTCTTATGGCTTTGGCGTGATCCTGACCCGGGCGGACATGAAGACAACGTCAATTTACGGTGCCAGCAGTGGTAATCTGACAACCAATAATAATCCGGGCGCAGTCGATGTTGCCTATGGTGCCGGCTTCCAGCTCGGTGGTGTGTGGGACTTTACCGACACCGTGACGGTGGCCGCTGACTACCATTCACGTGTCTACATGGAACGTTTCGAAAAATACCCGAATGTGTTCGCAAGCACCGTTGATCGTCCTGCGACCCTTTCTTTCGGTATGGATTATAAATACAGCCCCGAGACCATTGTCGCCTTGGACTTCAAACACATTATGAATGATGCCATCGATACGATGAATCTTACACCTGCAAATGGTGGTTTTGGTTGGGACAATGTCAACGTCATTATGTTGGGTGCACAGCATCAATTGAATGATGACCTGCAGGTTCGTGCCGGTTGGAACTATGGTAATTCACCGATTGCTGACGACAGGACCTTCGCTAACGTCTTGTTCCCGGCTATCGTCGAGCATCATTTCACCGCCGGTGGCACCTATAAGATGGACGCCCTGGAATTTGGCCTCAGCGCTTACGTCACACCGACCCGCAAGCAAACAGATCCGGGCACGGGTGACAGTTATTCCGTAATGGGTAAAGACACCTGGCTTTCCCATCGTCAGTACGGCAGTCAGCTTTCCGTTAAGTACAACTTCTAAGAACCTGACTTCTGTAAGCTAACTAATTAACCGCCCGGTGCTTCGCGCACCGGGCGGTTTTTTTATGGGTACAGGACACCGTCGGCCAACCACAGCACGGCGGCGTAGCGCCCGGCCTTGCCAATAGTGACGAGAATCAGGAACAGCCAGATATTGACCCGCAGCAGCCCGGCGATGAAGGTTAGCGGGTCGCCGATCACCGGCACCCACGCCATCAGCAACGAC
>CBFDEA010000160.1:0-5314 GCA_965603695.1 uncultured Rhodospirillaceae bacterium
CGGCATCGGTAAATCGACTTTCTTGAACGCGATAAAACGTCTGCGATTGGCAATGTAGTTGGTCAAGGTTCCCTGCCGGGCATCAAGATCGATACAGGCGACACGATGTTCGTCACGCAGCAATCCGACGGCGACATGCATCGCCGTCGTCGACTTGCCGCTGCCGCCTTTTTCATTACCCGTAACGATGACGTGTGCGCGTTTGCTTGTCATGGCCCCTGCCCGAATCGCCTGAACATAATATGCGCAGACTGTAATCCCGCAGGCTGGCTCTGGCAAACGCTGAGCGGCTTAATTTTGGTGGATAACACCGTTCGGATGGAAGGCGTGGAAAACGAAGGCGAAGGTGATGTCGTGGGCGACGTCTTGCCATTTGTCGCCCAGGCGCTGGCGCACGACGATATTGCCGACGTCCCGGCCCTTCGAAATTTCATGACTGTCGAGGGCCGAATTCTGCCCGGCCTGCCAGCTAATCTCCATGCCCGCGCCGATAGCGATCACCCCTTTGCTGCTGAGCAGCGGCAGGCTCCACGCTTGCTCGCCGATGACGACGACCCGGACCATGGCATCGATACCTTCGGGCATCTCGCCCTGAAAGAAGTCATAAGGCACATCCCGGCTGTCATAACCGACGTATGGATTGGCCCCATAGCGACGCATGTTCGGGGCATTGGCAATCAGGACTTTTCCAGAAGGCGCGCGCTGCTTGAAACGGGCGAAGGATTCCAGCCGCGACGGCAGAATTTTCAAAGTCTTGCCGGTCATCGAACCGACAATCCCCTGCCCGAGAAACTGCTGCCACCAGGATTGCGTTTGCCGATCGTACATCACCAGGTCGCTGTTGCGCAGCTTGCCGGTGGTGCCGAAATCGAGGACCACGCCGTCCACGGTGCGCTCGAAAACAATTGAAGAATTACACAGCGGGCAGTAGGTCACCGTTACCGGCACCCCGGCAATTTCGTCATTGACGATTTCATGCCACATCAAAATCCGCAACGGATAGGCCCTGGCCTCGCCATTAACATGCAGGGCGATGACCGGTTCCTGCAGGCCCAGATCGGTGATTTCGGAAACCGTCAGGAAGGTCGGATTGTCAATTGATGGAATGCCATCCTTTGCCGGGCCGCCGGAGAAAATTTCCGCCAGGTCGACACTGGTTTTTGTAAAATCCGTTTGTGGCCATTGCACATCCCAACTCTCAGGGTAGGCCCCGGCTTCGACCCGGCTGAGGACCAGCACAATCAAGACAAGACCTACTATGGTAAGGATTTTCGACATGACATAAACTTGACCCAGCCGTGCGCGCGTGGCAATTCAAACATGCATCACGTTACGGTGAACCGTTTCAAGGAGAAGAGCATGAGCGATAGCGTTGATTGTGTCGTCATCGGTGCCGGTGTTATCGGCCTTGCCATAGCCCGCAAACTGGCAATGAGCGGTCGCGACGTCATTGTCCTGGAACAAGAAGACGCCATCGGCACGATCACCAGTGCCCGCAACAGCGAGGTCATCCACGCCGGACTCTATTATCCCGAAGGCAGCCTGAAGGCCCGCCTGTGCGTCGCCGGACGGCCGCAGCTTTATGATTATTTGCAAGAGCGCGCGATCAACCACCAGCGCTGCGGCAAACTGCTGGTCGCCACGAACGCCGCCGAGGAGCAGGAACTCGACGGCATTCTCGCCAAGGCCCGCATCAATGGTGTCGAGGACATGGTCAGGATCAGCGCCGTCGACGCCCATGCCATGGAACCCGAACTGTCGTGCAACAGCGCCCTGTTCTCGCCATCGACCGGCATTTTCGATTCCCACAGCTTTATGCTGAACTTGCAAGGCGACGCCGAAAACCACGGCGCCACCTTCGCTTTCTTAAGCGCCGTCACCGGTGGCCGCATCGAAGGCGGGACGATCTCGCTTGATGTATCGGGTGCCGACGGGACCATGACGCTTGATTGCCGAACTGTGATTAACGCCGCTGGCCTGGGTGCCCAAAAGATCGCTTCGGCCATGTCCGGCTTCGCTCCTGAAAATGTGCCGCCTCTGCACTACGCCAAGGGCAGCTATTTCACCCTTAGCGGCAAAGCGCCTTTTTCCCACTTGATCTATCCGATACCGGGCAAGGCCAGCCTTGGCACCCATTACACCCGCGATCTTGGCGGCCAGGGTCGCTTTGGCCCCGACATTCAGTGGATAGACGAGATCGACTACGCCGTCGATCCAGCCCGCGCGGAAAATTTCTACGCTGCCATCCGGCGTTATTGGCCGGGCCTTGCCGATGGTGCCCTCAACCCCGCCTACAGCGGCATCCGCCCGAAAGTGCAAGCGCCAGGCGAGCCAACCGCCGATTTCATCATCCAGGACGCCAAGGTCCACGGCATTGCCGGGCTGGTCAATTTGTTCGGTATTGAATCGCCGGGCCTGACGGCGTCATTGGCGGTAGCCGACGAGGTCGCCCGCAGGCTTTGATAAGCAACCGCCCCCTGTGGTAAAAGAGATTCTCTGATCCTTTAGGATGAACCGCATGACCCGGCTACGGACACTCCTTGCACCTGCCTTTCTGATAAGCCTTGCCGCCGCCTCCCCTGCCCTGTCGCAAGGGGCCGGGACAAGCATTCAAGGCCAGCAGGAGGAACAAATCCAGGCCCCGATTGTACGCCAGGAAACCGGAGAGTTGCTCGACTTCAGCGAACAGATGCGCGAAATGGTGCAAAAGATCTCCGCCTACGCCCGCTCCGTGCGTCCCAACTTCGTTGTCATCGTCAAGGGCAGCCCGGAACTGCTGTTGAAAATAGACGACATCGACGAGACAAAAACCTTCCCCGCCCGCGCCTTCATGCGCTCTATCGACGGCCTCATGATCGACGGCCTTTTCTTCGGTGAGAAACAGGTCGGCGTGGCGACCATCCCCGAACGGCTTGAAAAAAAGCTGCAGTTGGTCCGCATGGCCAAGAAGAACCGCCTCAACGTCATGGTCATCGACTACGTCAACAGTGCCGCGCAAGCCGAACAGTCATACGGCTTTAACGAAGAGTTGGGGCTGACCCCCTTCGTCGCCGGGGCCAAGGGCGAAGAACTCAATGCGATCCCCAAGTTCCGCAAGAACCCCTACCGGGAAAACCCGAAAAGCATTTTGTCGATGGCAGATGCCAAGAATTTTCTTTATCTCGGCGACACCTCGGGCTTTGGCCGCCAGGATGAATTTGCCCTGAAAATTCACGACACCAATTACGACATCATCGCCGTCAACATCATGCACGGTCGCAGCCCGCTTTCCAGACAAGCCGTCGAGACTTTGAAATACAAGAAACTGGGTTCCAAGCGACTGGTCCTGGCCCACGTCGATATCGGTTCGGCGGCGGCCTACGATTACTACTGGCAGGACGGCTGGCGCGAAGGCTCACCAAGCTGGATCGCCTCCCCCCTGAAAGACAACCCGGACCGCTATTTCGTACAGTTCTGGCGGCAAGAATGGCAAAACATCCTGTTCGGCGACCCCAATTCCTACATCTACGGCCTCGCAGCCCAAGGCTTCGACGGCGTCATCCTGACCGGCCTTGATGCCTACAAGTTCTTCATCGGCGGGGATAATCCGGAGGATGAGCAGTAAGGGTGGAGCCGACTGATCAGGACAGGAACCGGGGCCCCCGAAAGAACGAAAAGAACTGGATTCCCGCCTTCGCGGGAATGACGGTTTATTTATTCCGCCGCCTGCGCCGCGACCATCCGTCCGCCTTCCCTGTCATGATAGTAGCCGTTGGCGAAGACCAGGTTGCCTGACAGGTGGTCGAGATGCTCCAGGCCCTCCGCCGCCGACAGATTTCGATCCAGCACGTCACGGAACGCCCGCGCGACGCCGACCATGTCGATATCTTGCGGCGACAGGCGGAAGCGGTTGATACCTGTGCTTTGCATCTGGCCCAATTCTTCGATCAGGTTGTTGCAGGTGTAGGACAGGGTCTGGGTGCCGTTGACGACGAGGAACGGTTCGTCATCCAGGGTGTCCAATTCCATGCCGTCGGGGTCTTCGGCGCAGACGAACTGGCAATTGTCCTTGTGTAGATCGTGGGCGCGGGCGTGGTAGCAGCGGGCCGAGACGGCCAGCGGCAAGCGCCCGAAGGCCAGTACTTCCAGTTCCGGTTCAGCAGTGTCGGCAAGCACCGCCAAGGTGGTTGATGAAAGTTCGACGGGCAGGCAGACGCGGGTCGCGCCCTGTTTGGCGAAGAAGGCCAGGGTTCCCTCGTTATAAACATTGATCAACGGGCCGATGGTGTGGGGCTTTCCGGCGAGCAGGGCGGCGGTCGATACGTCGTTGGCCTCGACCAACAGATCGTCCATGGCGGCGACATCGCGGACCATGTCCATCTCGCGCTTGCTCATGATCAGGGCCAGGGTCGAGAGCACCACTTGCTTGCCCGCCCCTTGCAAACGCTCGATGACATCGGCGAGGACCGGCTCGAAGAACGGTTGGCGTTTGGAGCAGACGACCTCGCCCAGGTTGACGCAATCGACGGGCGCTTCGTCGGCCATGCGGAAATAAAAATCCCGCCATTTTTCTGCGGGCCAGTTAAACAATACCGGCCCGATGGTTAGTTTAGCTGCACTCATCGCCATGTCTTCTCATATGCGCCGGTGGTTTGCTGTTGGCCTTCGCTTAAACTTTCCAGGTTCATCGGCGGCGGCGTCTCTCCGGCGTGGACGGCGTCGACGGCCGCGCGGAAGGCCTTGACCACGGCGGCGACGTAAGCGCGGCCACGCTGGCGGCCCTCGATCTTAAGGGCGGTGACCCCGGCGGCCTTAAGTTCCGGCAGCATCGTCCCGAGGCTCAGGCTGGTCGGTTCCTCGAACAGGTACGACGCCTTGCCGGCGGCGACGAAGCGGCCCTTGCACAGGGTCGGGTATCCGGCGGGCTCATTGACATCGAAGGCGTTGATGGTGAAATCGCCGAGCCTGGAGACCAGCCGGTCGCCTTCGTCTTCGTAGTGGACGTGGCTGGCTGGCGAGCAGGCACCGTTCTTGTTGGGCGAGACACCGGTCGCGTAGGACGACAGCGCGCAGCGGCCTTCGGCCATGACGCACAGGCCACCGAAAACGAAGACTTCCGTCTCGACCTTGATTTGTTTGTTCAAGTCGGCGATTTCGGCGACGCTCAAAACCCGGGGCAGGACGACCCGCTTGACGCCGAAGTTCTCCACATAAAAGCGGATCGCTTCGGGGTTGGAGGCCGAGGCCTGCACCGACAAATGGCGACGCAGGTCGGGATGTTGATGGGCGGCGTAATCGAGCAGGCCGATATCGGCGAGGATCACCGCGTCGGCGC
>CBFDEA010000161.1:0-5297 GCA_965603695.1 uncultured Rhodospirillaceae bacterium
ACCTGCACCACCGCCCAACCGAACAAGACTTGCCGCCGGGCTTGCCGCCCTACGGCAATGGCCGCCTTCTCGATGAATCCTTCCTGCTTCCTCAATGGACCTATCCGCTCTTTGCCGGGGCGTCTGCGTCCGAGCAAACCCGGCGCGCTTATGGCGACATCTGGCTGAGCCTGTTCCCGCTCGTCCATAGCGGCCCCAAGACGCTGGTATTACGCGACTACCACGTCGATAATTTGCTATGGTTGGCGGACCGGGATGGCATCCGGGCTTGCGGCTTGCTCGATTTTCAGGACGCCGTCGGTGGCCATCCGGCCTATGATCTGATGTCGCTTCTGGAAGACGCCCGCCGCGACCTGGGCGAAGGATTGAAAACTGAAATGATGCAACGCTACCTTGCCGCCTTCCCTGATATCGACCAGGATTCCTTTCACACCGCCTACACCATCCTGGCGGCCCAGCGTCACGCCAAGGTTATCGGTATTTTCACCCGGCTTTCCATACGCGACGGCAAGTCGGACTATCTGGTTCACATTCCCCGCGTCTGGCGGTTATTGGAGGCGGCATTGGAAGACCCGGCACTGGCTGAAATGAAACACTGGCTCGACACCCACATGCCTAACTCTATGCGTATTATCCCGCCCACGGAGAGTTCCCAATGACCACCCTTAAACGCGCCATGGTCCTGGCCGCCGGTTTCGGGGTGCGCTTGCGGCCGATCACCGACACCACACCCAAACCGATGGTTCGGGTGCTCGGGCGAACCCTGATCGACCGCACCATCGACCGTTTGAAAGATGGCGGGGTCGAGACCGTCGTCGTCAACACCCACCACCTGGGCGAGGTCGTGCACGCGCATCTGAAAAAGCGCGACGATCTGGAAATTCTGTTTTCCGAGGAAGACCCGATTCTGGAGACCGGCGGCGGCATTGCCCACGCCCTGCCTCTGTTGGGCGACGAGCCGTTCTTCGCCTGTAACGGCGACACCCTGTGGCTGAACGGATTGCAAAACGCCTTGGAACGGATGCTGCGCCACTGGGACGACGACAAAATGGACGCCCTGCTGATGCTGCATTCGACCGTCGATGCCTATGGCTATGACGGCCTTGGCGACTTTAGCGTCGATCCGCTCGGCCTGCTTGCGCGCAGACCCGAAGGTGAGGTCTCGCCCTACCTGTTCACTGGCGTGCAAATTCTCCACCCCAGGCTTTTCAAAGACACACCGCAAGGGGCCTTTTCCCTGAACGTGCTTTATGACCGGGCCATGGAGAACGACCGGCTATACGGCGTCGTCCACGATGGCGAATGGTTCCATGTCGGCACCCCCGACGCCCTGGCCGAAGCCGAATCCTACATGCGGCTGCGTTATTCCGGAATTAAACGCAGATGACGCAGAAGCCCACCGTCTACACCATCGCGGCCGGGGTTCCTTTCCTCGACGCCCTGGCGGCGGGCATTCTTGAAAAAGTTGGGTCAAAGCCGGAAGCCCTGAGCCGGGTCACCATCCTGCTGCCGACCAGGCGCGCCTGCCGCTCCCTAAGCGAGGCCTTCCTGCGCCTCAGTGACGGCAAGCCGCTATTGCTGCCCAAGATGACCCCGCTCGGCGATATCGACGAGGACGAACTGGCTTTCGCAAGCGATGACGGGTTGGCTGGCGCGGCCGCCTTCGATATCGCACCGGCAATTTCGGGGTTGCGGCGGCAACTGCTGCTGACCCGCCTGATCATGGCCCGCAAGGACAGCCCGACGACGCCCGATCAGGCGGCCCGACTGGCCCAGGAACTGGCCCGCCTACTCGATCAGGTTCAGACCGAGCGGCTGTCTTTCGACGGCCTCGAAAAACTGGTCAGCGATGACGGCCTGTCGGGTCACTGGCGGAAAATTCTCGAATTTCTGGCCATCCTGACCGAGCACTGGCCCACCATTCTCGCCGCAGAGGGTGTCCTCGACCCGACCCAGCGGCGCAACCAACTGCTCGACCAACAGGCCGCATTGTGGCGCGCAAGCCCCCCGGACGGACCGGTTTTCGCCGCCGGGTCGACCGGCTCGATCCCGGCCACCGCCGACCTTCTCAAGGTGATCGCCGAAATGCCGAACGGCGCACTGGTACTGCCGGGCCTGGACCAGGACGCCGACGATTTCGTCTGGCAGGCGCTAAGCCCGACCCATCCGCAATACGGTCTGGCCAATCTGCTTAAAACCTTGGCCATCACCCGCGCCGATGTCGTCGACTGGCCATCACCGAGCGCGGCCAGCACCGCCAGCGCCCGGGCGCGGCTGATCAATGACGCCCTGATCCCGGCCAGTGTCACCGACCACTGGCAAAACCGGGAAGCCGTTGACGCAGGTGCCCTCGACGGTGTTTCCACCATCGAAGCCGATAGCGAACGCGGCGAAGCCGGGATGATCGCCCTGATCATGCGTCAAACCCTGGAAACCGCCGGCAAAACGGCGGCCCTGGTAACCCCCGACAGGACTCTGGCCCGGCGGGTCAGCGCCGAATTGGGGCGCTGGGGCATCGATATCGACGATTCCGCCGGGCGACCATTGGCCGAAACCCCGCCCGGTGTTTTCCTGCGCCTGTGCGCCCGCACGCTCACCGAGGGCCTGGCCCCGATCACCCTGCTGGCCCTGCTCAAGCACCCCTTTGCCGCGGGCGGCATCAATCCGGCGACCTTCCGGGGGCTGGTACGGCGACTTGAACTGGCGCTGCTGCGCGGCCCCAGGCCGGGTCCCGGCATTGCCGGGTTGCGCACCGCCTTGACCAATGCCCGCCCGGACCTTAGCGCCGGACTGGACCAATTCATCGATCGTCTTGATGGCCTGATTGCGCCCTTTGCCGCGACCTTCAGCGGCAAACCCATGGCTTTGAAAGAATTGCTCAAGGCCCATGTTGGCCTGGCCGAAGCGCTCGCCGCCAGCGATAGCCAGGACGGCGCGGCTCGGCTTTGGGCGCATGAGGACGGTGAGGCATTGGCCGCCTTCGTCGCCGAACTGAACGAGGCCGCGGACACCCTTGAAGACGTCAAGCCCTGGCAATATCCGGCCCTGATCGACGCTTTGCTTGTCCCGCGCGCCCACCGGCCGCGCTATGGTCGCCACCCGCGCCTGCATATCTGGGGGCTTCTCGAGGCCCGCTTGCAGCATGCCGATGTGATGATCCTGGGCAGTTTGAACGAGGGCAGTTGGCCGCCGGAAGCCCAGGCCAATCCATGGATGAGCCGCCCGATGCTGGAGAAGTTCGGGCTTTCCCAGCCGGAACGGCGCTTGGGGCTGACCGCCCACGATTTCACCCAAGCCGCCTGTGGACCCCGCGTCATCTTCAGCCGCGCCGCCCGCAGCGGCGGCTCCCCCAGCGTGCCGTCGCGCTGGTTGCTACGGCTGGAAACCCGGATCAAGGGAACCGGGCTTGAAGATGCCCTACGCCCCGACAGCGCTTTAAAGTTGCTGTTTGCCAGACTCGACCTGCCCGAATGCTACCTTGAACCAAGCGAGCCGTTGCCGACCCCACCCCTGGCCAGTCGGCCCCGGAAAATGTCGGTTTCCAGTATCGAAACCTGGATTCGCGATCCCTATTCGATTTACGCCCGCAATATTCTCGGCCTCGAAGCCCTCGACCCCATCGATGCCGACCCAGGTGCGGCGGAGCGCGGCACGGTCGTTCACGAGGCACTGGATCGCTTCGTCAAGCGTTGGCCCGCCGCCCTGCCGGAGCGCGCGCTCGATGAGTTGCTAAAAATCGGCACCGCTGTGTTCGACGAAAAAATGACCAATGCCGCCTTGCGCGCCTTCTGGTGGCCGCGCTTCGAGCAGATCGCCATCTGGTTTGTCGATAACGAGCAGAAAAAACGCGACGGCGGACGGACCCCGCTTAGCACGGAATCCAGCGGTGAGCTTTCTATCGAAGCCCCCGGCGGCGCCTTCATCTTGCGGGCCCGGGCCGACCGCATCGACCGGGCAAGCGATGGCGGACTGGTTGTTATCGATTACAAAACCGGGGCGGTCCCGACGACGAAACAGATGGTCAGCGGCCTGACACCGCAACTGACATTGGAAGCGGCCATGGCGGCCCGGGGCTGCTTCGCCAATGTCGAGGCGGGCGCGGTTTCCCAACTGGTCTACATGAAGCTGTCGGGGGGCCGGGAGCCGGGCAAGGAAAGCGGCATTTTTGCAGATGTCGAAAGCCTCGCCGCCGATGCCCTGCAAGGCCTGAAGGACCGGGTGAGCGCCTTTGATGACGAGAAGACACCCTATCTGTCGCGACCCGTGCCGATGTTTTTCAGGCGTTTCGGCGATTACGATCACCTCGCCCGGGTCAAGGAATGGATGGCCGGTGATGACGAGGGCGGCGAACAATGAGCACCCCCATCCGCACCCCGCAAGTCCGAACTGGGGCACAGGTTACCGCGGCCGATCCAGAAGGCTCGGTCTGGGTTTCAGCCAACGCCGGCACCGGCAAGACCCAGGTCCTGACCGACCGCATCACCCGCCTGCTTTTGGACGGGGTCAGGCCGGAACGTATTTTATGCCTGACCTTCACCAAGGCGGCGGCGGCGGAGATGGCGACCCGGCTTTCCGCCCGCCTGGGCGGCTGGGCCGTGGCCCACGAAGATGAGCTTAAGGCTGAGATTGCCGCCCTGCTTGGTAAAGCCCCCGAACCATCCCTGCTGGCCCCGGCCCGCAGGCTTTTCGCCGAAACCTTTTGCGAATCCCTGCTCGGCCGCTTCCCGATCGAGGCCGGTATCGCGCCGCATTTTTCGGTGATCGATGAGCGCACCGCAGCCGAATTGATCCGCGAAGCCCGCGACCAGCTTCTGGGCGGCACGATGAGCGGCGGCTCCGCCGATGTCGGCGACGCCTTGAAGCTGATGGCCGGGCTTCTTAACGAAGAAGATTTCACCCGGTTGATCGCCGACTTGTCTTCAAAACGTTCCCAGTTGCGCGCCCTGTTCCACCTCTACGGCTCGGCCCAAGGCGTCATCGCCGCCGCTGGCCGGGCGCTGGGATTGGCCGAAGGCGAGACCACTGGGGGCGTCATCGCCCAGGCATGCGACGAGGCGGCCTTCGATAAAGAAACCTTGTTGGCCGCCACAGAGGCACTTTCCGGTGGCCTGAAAACCGACATTGCCAGCGCCAATGCCTTGCGCGACTGGCTAAAATGCGACGCCCCCACGCGGGCGACAAGCTTTATCGCTGTTTACCTGCCGATCTTCCTGACCAAGGAGAACAAACCGCGCGCCAAGGTCATGACCAAGAAAATCGCCGATGCCAACCCGGCGTTGCTGGACGTCCTTTTGGAT
>CBFDEA010000162.1:0-5251 GCA_965603695.1 uncultured Rhodospirillaceae bacterium
CGCTTTTTCTAAATCACGGTCTGAGCGTTTACGATCGACGGCCAAGTCCATCATTACGTTAAACCACTGATACATTTTATCATCAGGATGGCGTTTGAGCAGCGCTTCGTATTCCCGCGCCATGGTCTGCGCTTCGGCAATGTCGGATGCGTCGAGTCGTTTTGCCCAGACAAGCCCATCTCGTAACGCTTTAGCTTCCGGTACGGGGTCGCCGTTGTCTTGTACACATTCCATTCTAATTTGCGCGGCCTCGATTTCTGTCTTTCCCCTTATCTTGATTCCTCTCTCCCTTTTGATGAAGAGCATGATGTATGCACGAAACCGTGATTCGTGGTGGAGAAGCTCAAGCTCTTCTCTTGTGTGCAGTGGAGCAATTGCCTTGTGATAGATACATATCCGTTTTTCATATTCTTCTGCAGAAAGAGAGTCAGGCAAATTTTCAAACTTAACGTCCAGACCGGTCGTCAACACAAATATTTCATCGACGATGCGGATTCTTTCCTCGTCGTTGTTTCCGGCAATCGCCGTCTCGGCTTGCGAGATCAGGGATTGCAAGCGATCCTCTTCCGCGAAGCTTGGCAAGATGGTTAGCAGACATAAAAGCATTCCCAAAAACCGTAAAAGATTTTTCATACAGCGGCGCTACCTTCGATTGAACTCTGTGGGATAGAGGATAAGGTCAAAAATTGCATAACTCAAATTCAATCAGGGCGATGGGACCGTGCTTTATTTCACCGGCGGCGCAGCCTTCGGCATGGATATAGGAAATTTCCTTGAGCTTTAAGGCCCCTTCCAGGGTTATCGGATAGCTGACACCACGCCCTGATCGACGCCATCCTAAACTTCCAGCGCGCCTACGGTTTGCGCGTCGATGGGGTCATGAAACCGGGTGGAGAATCCGAAGAAACGATCCAAAAAATCCATACCCAGGCGCGCACCTTACAGGGCATGGGCCGCAACGGCGATACGGTGCTGGCCCACATTACCCCCGCCGAGGCCAGATTGTTGAAAGCCAGAGGCGGCGCCGGGACGACGAATCCGGCGACCGGACTGCTGGAATTTTATAACGCCGACAAAAAGCAAGGATCCTACATCTGGCGCACGACGGGCGATAGCAAGGTGCGCTCTTCCCATGCCGGGCGAAACGGGAAAACATTTTCATGGGACGCCCCGCCCCAAGGCGGCCACCCCGGCGAAGCCTATAATTGCCGCTGCCGGGCGGAAGACGTAAAAGAAAAGAAGAAAGACTGTGAGAAAATCCGAGAGGAAGTTAGGGCTGCGTATCGCAGGCATGATGATCTGTCTGAGCCTATTGTAATCGCAGAGGGAAAAGTGGATGCAAGTGAAAAAAAACTAGGGGTATTGGAGGCAAAACTTTCAGATGTAGAATCTGAAATAAAGGGCGCAATATTTCCTGGCTCACTATCCAAGCCTAGCATCCCTGGCGTGCTTGCAACGGGATCTTATATTTTCCTGCTGCGACAGAAGAAAGCGAAGATAAAAGGCGACATCAAAGAAGAAAAGCAAACGCTTGCCGATGCAATGGAGACGGTGGCGAAGCTTAAGTACGAACAGGAAAATAACCGATTAAATGCGTTGGAATTGTCTAGCCGATACAAAAAATGTATAGGCCAACAATAAATGAACGAAGCAGGTTAGTAAGGCCGGATACCCTCTTCGATCCACATGTCAATGAGCCAAAAGTCAAACTCCGATAAATGGGGAAACAACCTGTCCATGCCGGTTTGGGCGGCCTCGCCGCCATCGTTTTGTCGGGCGCGTTTGTACCAGAAATAGGCCATGGCGTTGTCCTGCGGGAACTTGTTCCCGGTTTCGAGCCGATGTGCAACTTCTAGCTGGGCGGCAAGGTCTCCCTTGCCGGCTTTAACCACGAGCCTCGCCTGAAAGCCGATGCCTTTGGGATAGCGTTTTTTCCATTCCTGGCGCTCTTCCTCTTTGCGTATTTTGCTGATTTTATCGTCTATGGACTTGTTAAGAATGTCGTAAAATAGATCCTCGGGGTATCGTTCGACCAGCGCCTCATACTCCCGCCCCATGGCGCGGACTTCTTCGATGTTGGCCGCATGGAGTTTTTTCGCCCAGACAAGCCCATCTCGTAACGCTTTAGCTTCCGGCACGGGTTCACCGTTATCTTGAACGCAGTCGATGATAGCCCGGACGTTGGGTGCATTCTCTTCTTTGTCCTTAACAATTCCAAAAGCCACAATGCGCATTTGATGATGCAGGCGTTCAAGTACTTGTGTTGTATGCAGTGGGGCCATTGCCTGTCTGTAAGGGCATAACCTTATTTGAATATCCAGTGTGGCCAGATCTTTGATCGGAATTTCTTCCTTGGCGTCCAGACCCGTCGTCATTTCATAAATTTCATTGATGAGTTGTCCAGATCGTTCAAGATCATTTTGAGCAATTGCTTTTTTTGCCTTTTCTACGAGAACTGAAATGGGCGTCAGGGCAGGATCATCGGCGACGACATCGCCCGAGGATAGGATCAGAACCGTTATCAGAAAAAAGAAGATACGTAACATTGTGATCCTGTTGTGATTAAAAGCATTCCTCAAAAAAGCCGTAACAGTTTTTTCATACAGCGGCGCTACCTTCGATTGAATTCAGTGGGGTGCACGATAAAGTGAAAGATTG
Source organism: uncultured Rhodospirillaceae bacterium (assembly GCA_965603695.1). Classification (GTDB taxonomy): domain Bacteria; phylum Pseudomonadota; class Alphaproteobacteria; order Rhodospirillales; family JABHCV01; genus JACNJU01. The sequence continues at coordinate 2,659 of CBFDEA010000162.1, forward strand.
CATTACTCAAATTCAATCACCGTATAACGCCTGCCAAAACTTAGTTTTAACCGAGCATACTCTATGCCACCCGAAGCCTTGCGGGTTGCCTCGCGGTTGGGCAGAGAGATCGCTTTGATTTGCGTGAACGTTGAGATCAAAGGCCATTGGCCCGAAGACATCCGCAAACGTCACGCCTTAATGTCAGAGCGGAATAAGGCGAACGAGCGCCGTGTTAGGTAATGATCGGCACGCCGATTAAAAACTCGTGCGCATACAGAATCAGGGCATAGACAACAAGGCCACCGACCACCGCGAACACGTCAAACTTAACCTGCGCCCGGCCGTCGCCCTTGGATTGCCTGCGTCTTTGCATGGACAAAGCCGAAAACACGGCAAATGTCGCAAAACATGCGAAGATCAGGCTCGAAGCCAGATCACCATTGGCCAACAGGTGAACCCCCGACCACAGGACAACACCAATGGACATGGGGTGACGGACGGTGCGGCGGATCGTGCCGGGCATATCGGCGGCTACGAGAAAAATCAACGCCACCGGCATCACCATCAAAGCCGTCTGGCTGCCCCAATCGAAAGGCTGCCAGAGGGGGATAAAGTCGGCGCCGGAAAAACCAAAGCCGATCAAAACCAAGCCCGTCAACGCGATGAGTGAAAAGACGCCCTTGAAGGGTTTCTCGCCTATTTTACCGACAAGCCGGTCCCGCGCGCCCGGCAGGGAGGGCACAAGGTGAACAGTAAAAAATATCGCAATACCCAGAATCAAGGTTGTCATCAATTACTCCACAGTGACGCTTTTCGCCAGATTGCGCGGCTGGTCGACGTCGGTGCCTTTGATGACGGCGGTATGATAGGCCAAAAGCTGCACCGGGATGGCGTAGAGGATCGGTGTGACAAAGGCATCGACCACCGGTAAGGCGACGCTCGCCGCCGCCAGTCCGCCCAAATCCTTGACCCCTTCGGTGTCGCTCATGAAAATGACCCGGCCGCCACGAGCAATCACTTCCTGCATGTTCGAGGCGGTTTTCTCGAACAGGTTATCCTTCGGCGCAATAACGATGACCGGCACGCCGTCGTCGATCAAGGCGATGGGGCCGTGCTTCATTTCACCGGCGGCGTAGCCTTCGGCGTGGATATAGGAAATTTCCTTGAGCTTTAAGGCCCCTTCCAGGGCAATCGGGTAACTGACGCCGCGGCCAAGATAAAGCACGTCGCGGGACCCGGCTATTTCGTGGGCCAGTTCGCGCAGTCGCTCGTCGTGGTTGAGCACTTCGGCGGCGCGGGCCGGAACTTCCGCCAGCGCGCCGACCAGACCCGCGGCGGTCTCGCTATCCATGGTTCCCTGGGCCCGGCCCAGGGCAATGGTCAGGCAGGCCAACACGGTCAATTGCGTGGTGAACGCCTTGGTCGAGGCGACGCCGACTTCCGGCCCGGCGTAGGTCTGCAACACGGCGTCGGATTCCCGGGCGATGGTGCTTTCGGGAACGTTGACGATGGATAGAATCTTCTGGTTCTGGCTGCGCGCGTAACGCAGTGCGGCCAGGGTATCCATGGTCTCGCCCGACTGCGAGATGAACAGCGCCAGGCCATTTTCCGGCATGGCGGCGGCGCGGTAGCGAAATTCGGAGGCGACATCGACCTCGACGGGCAAGCGGACCAGGCCTTCGATCCAGTACTTGGCGACCAGGGCCGCGTAGGACGACGTGCCGCAGGCGATGATCGTCACCTTGCTGACAGCAGAGAGATCAATGCCGAGATCACCCAGCGAGACTTCCCGCGTCGACGGGTTGACGTAGGAATGCAGAGTGTCGCCGATGACCTGCGGCTGCTCGTAAATTTCCTTGAGCATGAAGTGGCGGTAGCCGCCCTTGCCGACCGTCGCCCCGGACAGTTCGGTAAGCCGGACAAGGCGCTCGATTTCCTGATCGTCCTCATCGAACACCGTGGCACCGGCAGAGGTAATGACCGCCCAGTCGCCGTCTTCCAGATACATGATCTTCTTGGTCAGTTGGGCCAGGGCCAGGGCGTCGGAGCCTAAGAACATCTCGCCTTCGCCAAAACCGATGGCCAGCGGCGTGCCGCGCCGGGCGGCGATCATCAGGTCCGGCTCGCCACTAAACAGGATACCCAGCGAGAACGCCCCGCGCAGGCGTTTCAAGGACTTGGCCGTGGCAACCCTGGGACTGTCGCCAGCATTCAGGTAGGTCGTAATCAGATGGGCGACGACTTCCGTATCGGTCTGCGAGGCCAACACCGCGCCACCGGCCATGACCTCGTCTTTAAGCTCCTGAAAGTTTTCGATAATGCCGTTGTGGACAATAACCACCTTATCGGTGGCGTGGGGGTGGGCGTTTTCCTCGTTCGGAACACCGTGGGTCGCCCACCGGGTATGACCGATGCCGGTGGTCCCGGCCAAAGGTTCGGCCTGCAGGCGCTTGTCCAAATTGACCAGCTTGCCTTCGGCGCGGCGGCGTTCGATGCCGCTCCCACTTAATGTCGCAATGCCCGCCGAATCATAGCCCCGGTATTCCAGTCGTTTAAGGCCGTCGAGAAGCACCGGTGCCGCCTCGTCCTTGCCGATGATGCCGATAATGCC
>CBFDEA010000163.1:0-5248 GCA_965603695.1 uncultured Rhodospirillaceae bacterium
GGTCATCACCCGTTTGCCTTTTATCGGCTCGCCCGAAGACAGGGGACCCAATGACCAAGCCCTGGTGATCTGCCCGGTGGCACCCGAGCCGACGGGCCGCGACCGTACGTATCTGGTCGTCGAAACGAGCGAACAAATCAGCCTTGAACGACTGGGGGCGTCACTCAAGAAGTCGCGGATGGAACCTTTTTTCATGGCCGTCTGGCGCGATCCGGACACCCCTTTGCGAAGCCTGTATCTGGCCGAAGTGGATGGTTTTATCAGCGATGAGGACAGTAAGATCATGCGCCTTTCGGAAAACCTGGATGGCGTCGCCTCCTCGATCATGTCAATCGGCAGTTACGGCTTGCCGTTGACCCCTGAAGAACTTGAAACCGGGACTGAAGATTTATGAGTGCACCAATACCAAAAGCGGGAATTCTTGATATTTCGCCCTATGTCGCAGGTGAGTCCGGCATCCCCGGTGTCTCGCGGGTGATCAAGCTTGCCTCCAACGAAGGGGCGCTCGGCCCCAGCCCGGAAGCGATGGCGGCTTACACAGCGCAAGCCGAAACCCTGCACCGCTATCCCGATGGCTCGGCCAGTGCCCTGCGCGAGGCCTTGGCGGCGGCTTACGGGTTGGACGCGGAACGTATCGTCTGCGGTTCCGGTTCGGACGAACTGCTCGACCTTCTGGCCCGCGCCTACGCCGGGCCGGGCGATGAAATCATCTATACCGAACACGGCTTTTTAATGTATCCGATCGCCGCCAAAGGCGTTGGCGCGACCCCCGTCGTGGTGGCCGAGAAGAACTTGCACGCCGACGTCGACGCGCTGTTGGAAAGGGCAGGGCCCAAGACCAAAATTATTTACCTGGCCAATCCCAACAATCCGACCGGCACCTACCTGCCCGATAGCGAGATCAAGCGCCTGCGTGAAGGCCTGCCGGATCATGTTTTGCTGGTCATCGATGCGGCTTACGCCGAATACGTCACCCGCAACGATTATTCCGCCGGTAGCCAGTTGGTCGATGCATGCGACAATGTCGTGATGACCCGGACGTTCTCGAAGATTTTCGCGCTCGGCGGTTTGCGCCTGGGCTGGGCATATTGTCCGGCCGCTGTCGCTGACGTGTTGAACCGCCTGCGGGGCCCCTTCAATGTTTCCAGCGCGGCCCTGGCCGCGGGCCTTGCCGCCCTCGGCGATGTCGCTTTTACCGACAACGTGCGCGCCCACACCGCGACCTGGTTCGATTGGACCAAGACGAAATTAATCGCCCTTGGCCTGGATGTTCCCTCCCAGGTCGGCAATTTCGTGCTGGTTCGTTTCCCCACAGATAACGAACACAGCGCCGAAGCAGCCGACAATTTTCTTAAAAGCCGGGGCATTATCGTCCGCCGCATGGTCGCTTACGGGCTGCCCGATAGCTTGCGGATCACCATCGGTCGGGAAGATGAAATGCGTCCGCTCGTCGATGCCCTTGGTGAGTTTATGGGATCATGAGTGACAGCAAGCCCATGTTCGACAAGATCGCCCTGCTCGGGATCGGTCTGATCGGCTCGTCTTTGGCGCGGGCTATTATGAAGCATGGGCTGGCCGGGCATGTCGCCATTTACACGCGCAGCCCGGCGACTCTGGCCAAGGCCGAAGAGTTGAAGCTGGGCGACAGCTACACCACAGACCCCGCCGCGGCAGTGGCCGACGCCGACCTCGTCGTTATCTGCGTTCCCATGGGCGCTTACGAAAACGTCGCTAAAGCCATGGCAGCGGGGCTGAAACCCGGTTGCATCGTCAGCGACGTCGGATCGACCAAGCAATCTGTGGTCACCGACGTTGGCCCGCATTTACCCAACGGCGTCCATCTGGTGCCCGCCCATCCCGTCGCCGGCACCGCCGAATCCGGTCCGGAAGCCGGTTATGCCGCGCTGTTCGAAGGCCATTGGTGCATCCTGACGCCGCAGCAGGATTGCGCGCCCGAGGCCATCGCCAAAGTCGCGGAACTTTGGAAGCGCTGCGGCATGATGATCGAGAAGCTGGACGCCGGTCATCACGACCATGTTCTGGCGATTACCTCGCATCTGCCGCACTTGATATCCTATACCATCGTCGGCACGGTCACCGACTTGCAGGACGACCTGAAAAAGGAAGTCACCAAATTTTCCGCCGGTGGCCTGCGCGATTTCACCCGCATCGCCGCCTCCGACCCGGTGATGTGGCGCGATGTCTGCCTGAAGAACAAGGACGCCGTGCTCGATGTGCTGGGCCGCTTTACCGAGGACCTGACGGCGCTGCAGCGGGCCATCCGTCGTGGCCAGGGCGATGTCCTGGAAGATAGCTTCACCCGCACCCGTGAAATCCGCCGTGCCGTCATCGAAGCCAAACAGGACTTCATCGACGTCAAGAAAGACGACGAGGGCTAGGGCGCGTTATTTTCTATGCGGGCGCCAGTCTATTTCCGCTATTTTCATCAGTCCGATGGGACCGGCATAGAGCGTGTTGCCCTGTGCGCTGAGCGCCAGATTTAGGTGCGCCGGGCCACCACTGCTGGACTTTCGTGATAGTACGCCGAGCACCATCTTGGCGGTGATGGCGTCGCGCGGGGTGACCGCGCCGAGGCGATGCAGGGCGTCGATGGCCTCGAAAAATCCTACGACGCGGGCGGTCAGTGCGCCAATCGGTTGCAGCCGCTCGTCCAGGGCCAGGGTGCCATCGGCGCTGATTTGCAAAGGCCCGTGTTGAAGGCTGACCTTGGCGATTTCGATGGTGCCGCCACGATCGCGCCAGTTCTCCAACGCTTCGATCAATGGCCCCTGATCGAAGCTGCCCATCTGGCGGGCGTCGAGGCTCAGCCGTTGCACGGTGCCACCCAGCGGCGAGGCCGTAAGCCAGGGGCCTTCGGCTCCTTGCAGGGTAACCTCAAGACGGGCGCTCGCCGTTTGGTGCCCTGTCTTGCCCGCAACCAGCCGTTCGACTTGGACATGGGCCTGGCTAATTCGGATCGCCGCCAACCCTGCCGTTTCGGCCTCAAGCGCGGTTTGCTCGAGCCGCACATCAAAGCCTTTCGGCTGGCCCCCCGAAAGGCTGAGCGTCGCCTGCGCCCGCAAGACTTCGCCGTTATAGGTTTCAGTTTTGCCGTCGATGGGAATGGCCAGCATCTGCGGTCCGGAAGTCTCCGCTATGATGGTGTTGATATCCCAGGGCTTGAGAAACAGGCTTAAGTGTGCGCCCTCCCAACCCCACGGGTGGCGCACGTTCGGTGCGCCAAAACCGGGATTGCTAAACTCCAGCCGGATGGCAAGCGGAAAACCCGCAACTTCCAGCGAATCGTAACGGGCGGTAAATCCCTGCGCGTGCTGCGCCTCGATCCAGTGCAGCACCTTGTCGCGACTGTTCAGGGCCAGCGTGAACCAGAGCGCACTGTAGGCCAGGGCCAGCAGGGCCAGCACGGCGGCGGCGATCCACCACGGGCGGCGTTTGGATATTGCGGGGTTGTCAAAATCGGCCATGGCGGTATTTATAGGAGCACCAGGACAAACTCACAATGATTGCCGCTATGACCCGACCCGTATTTAAAGCCCAGGAAGGCATCTGGATATTCGGATATGCCTCGTTGATGTGGAAACCGGGATTCTCTTTCGTTGAGGCCCAACCGGCATTGCTGCGCGGCTACCACCGCGCGCTGTGCGTTTATTCGACGCGCTACCGCGGGACGCCGGAAAAACCGGGGCTGGTGATGGGCCTGGACCGGGGCGGTTCGTGCAAGGGCCGGGCCTTCCTGCTGGCCGCAAACGATGTCCCGCAGGTCATGGACTACCTGTACGACCGGGAAATGGACACCAACTGTTATCAGCCGAAGTTCATCACTGTTCGCCTCGGCGACGGTCGCCGGGTCAGCGCCTATAACTTCATCGTCAGGCGCGATCACCAGCAGTACACCGGCAAGCTGAGCATCGAGCAGACCGTCAGCCTGGTTCGTCAAGGCGCTGGCCCCATGGGCACGGCGCTGGAATACCTGCAAAGTACCCTCGACCACCTGGACGAATTGGGAATGGTCGAAGGGCCGCTGCACGAGATCTGTGCGCGCACGAAGGCGGCCCGCTAGGGCAGCCTTCGCATTTAAGGTGCAAACCCCTCAAGCGCCGGGCGGGTTTCATCTGTCGCCCAGTGACTAAGGGCTTGATCGGCGTCGAGGGATTTGAATGACGATGACTTTCCGTGCTCCGAGCATCTATAAACAGACCAGCGCCCGCTACGGACAGATGCTGTACAACCCAAATGATTCGTATATCGGACGCTCGCTGGACCTCTACGGTGAATTTTCCGAAGGCGAAGTAGAGATATTCCGGCAGCTCATAAAGCCCGGTTACACGGTTCTCGATATTGGCGCAAATATCGGCTGTCACACCGTGTTCATGGCCCAGGTTATGGAAAATTCAGGGCAAGTCATTGCCTTCGAGCCGCAGCGCCTGATCTATCAGGTGCTGTGCGCCAACATTGCCCTCAATAACCTGTTCAATGTCCACTGCCTGAACTCTGCACTCGGTGATAGCGCAGGGACAATCGTGGTTCCCATTTTAAATCCGGCCACCAAGAATAATTTCGGCGGCCTGGAATTAGGGCATCACCAGGAAGGTGAAACAGTCGTCAGAATAACCCTCGATAGCCTGAATTTGGCGGCCTGTCATTTTATCAAACTCGACGTCGAAGGCATGGAAGGCGCGGTCCTGAAAGGGGCACGCGAAACAATCTCCAAATGCAAACCCACCTTGTACGTTGAAAACGACCGCGCGACGAACTCCGACGAGCTTGTCCGCCTGATCGCATCATTTGGCTACCGGATGTATTGGCACCTGACGCCGTTGTTCAACCCCGATAACCACAACAAGAATCGGGAAAACGTATTTGGCGAGATCATTTCCAGGAACATGCTGTGCATTCACCGTGACAAGAGCAGCAACATCTCGGGCATGGAAGAGGTCGCCGTACCCTAACGACCAGAAACACCGCTCAAGCCAGAATCCAGCATTTTCAATGCCTTAAGAAAATCCGACCGCCATACACATAAAAAAATATTGAGAAACGAAGCCATTTCACCATGCGGGAAACGGCTTCAAAAGCGCAGATTTCAGAGTCAGAAAATCGACTCGCCAGCGCACCATATTATTATTCACGTTGTTAAAGAACAGAAGGAATATAGTCCGTAAATAGGAAAATATCAAGGTTATCGGGGGGCGGGTGGTCCGTTTTTGCCAACAACTGACATCCCCAC
>CBFDEA010000164.1:0-5236 GCA_965603695.1 uncultured Rhodospirillaceae bacterium
TGCTGGGCCGACGCCGCCATTGTGATCAGGGCATCCGATTTGGCATCGAGCGCGATAACCTCGCGCACCGAGGGTTTGCCTTCGCTCAGGGTGCCGGTTTTATCGAGGACCACCGTGTTGACCCGGTGGGTCTTCTCGAGGGCCTCGGCGTCTTTAATGAGGATGCCGAAGCGCGCCGCCGAGCCGGTTCCGGCCATGATCGCCGTCGGCGTCGCCAGCCCCAAGGCGCACGGACAGGCAATGACCAGCACGGTGACGGCGTTGATGATGGCGCTGGCCATGGTCACATCGGCAAAAGTCATCCAGCCGACAAACGTCAGGATGGCGATGACGACGACCACCGGCACGAAGACGGCGGCGATCTTGTCGACCAACCGCTGGACCGATGCTTTCGTCGCCTGGGCGCTTTGGATCAGGGCAATAATGCGGGCCAGGGCCGAACCGGCGCCAACCGTCGTCGCCCTGACCTTAAGCAGGCCTTCACCGTTGATGGCGCCGCCGGTGACACAATCGCCGGGTGCCTTCTCGACGGGCAGACTCTCACCGGTAATCAGCGATTCATCGCATGTCGAGACGCCGTCGATGATTTCCCCGTCAACGGCGATCCGCTCACCGGGGCGGACGATGACGACATCGCCGCTTTGGACCAATGTGGAGGGGATTTCGACCTCGACCCCGTCGCGCAGCACCCGCGCGGCTTCCGGGCGCAGGTCCATGAGGGCGCGGATCGCCGCCGTGGTTCCTCGTTTTGCGCGGGTTTCAAGCAGTTTACCAAGCAAAACAAGGGTGATCACCGCGGCCCCGGCCTCGAAATAGAGATGCCCGTCCGTCGCCAGTTCGGGGGCCACCATCATCGCCACGCTGAGCCAGTAAGCCGCCGAGGTGCCAAGCACGACGAGAAGATCCATATTGCCCGACCCGGCTTTGACCGACCCCCAGGCCGGTTTGTAGAAGCGCGCCCAGGCGACAAACTGGACCGGGGTGGCAAGCAGCAATTGCAGCATCGGTGACAAGGAAAACTCAAGCCCCCCCAACATCGACAGCATCTGCACGATAAACGGCGCGGTCAGCACGGCCGCACCGCCGAAGACGATCAGATCGTGGCGGGCGCGGCGGTGGGCGCGGCGCTCATCCTCGGCGAATTGGGCTTCCTCCCCGGTGACCATAGACGCCGTGAAGCCGGTTTTCTCGACCGCCCGGATCAGGTCGGCCGGACCGACGACCCCGGCCTGAACGCTGACCCTGGCCTTTTCCGTCGCCAGATTGACGCTCGCCTGGGCGACACCGTCGAGTTTCAACAAAGCCTTCTCGACCCGCCCGACGCAGGACGCACAGGTCATGCCCTCGATCGACAGCTCAAAAGACTGCGGCGGCACCGTGAACCCGGCGCGGACGATGGCGGCGGCGATGTCGGCAGTCCCGACCACCGCCGGATCGAAGGTAACGTCGGCCTGCTCCGTCGCCAGATTGACGTTGGCCTGCCCGATCCCCGGCAACTTGCCGACAACCTTCTCGATCCGTGCGGCACAGGACGCACAGGTCATACCCTCAACCGGCAGCGAGACCCGGCCCGTCACTGTCTCTATGGGGTGATCCATCATAAACCTTCCAGTTCAATGTAAGCCAAGATAGTGCTTCCAGCAACGGGAAGGTCAAGGGCGATTACCAGAGCCGGTAAACCAGCCCGGCGGCGAGCAGCAGCAGCAGCACGCCCATGGTTTTCTCGATCACGGCGGCGTAGCGGGTCAGCATCGATCCGGACAGGAACAAGGCGACCAGCACATACCACAGGGTATCGACGGTGCCCGCCGTCAGGGCCAGGATCGCCTTCTCCAGAGCACCGGCCTCGAGCCGCAGGAAAGGACTGAACACGGCGAGGAAGAAAACCGCAATTTTCGGGTTGAGGAAGGCGATCAGGAAGCCGCTGATGAAGCCGCTTCGCCCGGAAACCTTGACCTCTTGTGGGGTCTCGCCGTTGCTGGCGAGGGATGTGTAACCAAGCCAGACGAGCAAGACAATACCGCCATAACTGAGCGCCAGCTCCACCTGCGGCGCGGCGGCAAGGGCGACGGCCAGTCCGGTGACGACGAGCCCGGCATAGAAGTAAATGCCGAGGCCGTGACCGATGCCGGTCAGCACGCCCTGCCTTTTGCCGCCGCTGAGGGTGTTCCTGAGAACCACCGCCAGGCTCGGCCCCGGCGACATGGCACCGAGGACACAAATGATCAGGACCTGAAGCCAGGACAGGAAATCCATAGAACGCGCACCTTCATTTCTTTCAGACTCCCGCTATAACCGGGATGCAATCGTTATTCGAGTCCCGATTGCAGCGCCGCCACACTTGACGCTGGCGGAGGCTGGCGGCATTGTGGGCTTAAGACACATCAAAATCTAAAGTAATAACTTAAGAAATTATAGATAGCGCATTGAAATGTTTCTATTAATCGATAATTACGACAGCTTCACCTACAACCTGCTGCATTATCTGGGCGAGCTGGGGGCAGAGGTTGTTGTGCGCCGTAATGATGCCTTGAGTGCCGAGCAGGCGCTGGCTCTGAACCCGCAAGGGATCGTCATTTCGCCCGGTCCCTGCGACCCGGACAAGGCCGGAATCTGCCTCGATTTGATCGCCAAGGCCCCTGAATTCCTGCCGATTTTCGGTGTCTGCCTGGGCCACCAGTCAATCGCCCAGCATTTCGGTGGCACCATCGTGCGCGCCCCGCAGCCCATGCACGGCAAGACCGACACGATCAATCACACCGGCACCGGTATCTTTCAGGGAATCGCCAGCCCGCTAACGGCGACTCGCTATCATTCGCTGACTGTCGCCCCCGATAGTGTGCCGGGTTGCCTGGAAGTCACCGCCACCAGCCCGGACGGCGTCATTCAGGGCCTGTCGCACAAGACCCGGCCAGTGCACGGTGTCCAGTTCCACCCGGAGAGCATTGCCTCCGAACACGGTCACGCCCTGCTCGGCAATTTTATCGGCCTGACAAAAGGAAAACGTGCGGCATGAACGACGATTTAAAACCGCTTATCGGCAAAGTCGCGGACGGCAACAGCCTGACCCAGGACGAGGCGACGCATGCCTTCGACATCATCATGTCCGGCGAGGCCAGCCCGGCCCAGATCGGCGGCTTTTTGATGGCCCTGCGAGTGCGCGGCGAGAGCGTCGCGGAAATCACCGGGGCGGCGACGACCATGCGGGCCAAGGCGTTGAAAGTAGCGGCCCCGGCCGGGGCCATCGATATTGTCGGCACCGGCGGCGACGGCTCAGGCTCCTATAACATTTCGACCGCTGCGGCCATCGTCACGGCGGCTTGCGGGGTGCCGGTGGCCAAGCACGGCAACCGCAATTTATCGTCCAAATCCGGCGCCTCAGATGTGCTGGCCGCCCTCGGCGTCAATCTCGATGCCGACCTGGTCCATGTCGAACAAGCCATTGCCGAAGCCGGTATCGGCTTCCTGATGGCGCCGCTCTATCACGGGGCGATGAAGCATGTCGGCGGCCCCAGGGTCGAACTGGGGACCCGCACGATCTTCAATCTGCTCGGTCCCTTAACCAACCCGGCCGGTGTCAAACGCCAGTTCAGCGGCGCTTTCTCGCGCGACTGGATCGTTCCCATGGCCACCGTGCTTGGCAATCTGGGCTGCGAGCGGGCCTGGGTCGTGCATGGTTCGGACGGCCTTGATGAGCTGACGACGACGGGACCAAGCTATGTCGCTGACCTCAACGACGGCAAGGTGACGACGTTCGAGGTCTCGCCCGAGGATGCCGGTATCGCCCTTGCCCAACCCGACGATCTGAAAGGTGGCGACCCTGCGCATAATGCCCGCGCCTTAAAAGCCGTTCTAACGGGGGAACCAGGCCCCTACCGCGATGTCGTGCTCTATAACACCGCCGCCGCCCTGCTAATCGCCGACAAAGCCACGGACCTTAAAGAAGGTGTCAGCCAAGCCCAGGTGGCCATAGACGATGGCAGCGCCTACGAGACCCTGGACAAACTGATTGCCATCACCAATGGCTAGCGATGTCCTGACAAAAATCTGCGCCGACAAGCTCGAGCACATTGCCGCCAGCAAACGCCAAAGGCCGCCCGCCGATGTGCAAGAGCAAGCGCGTCAAGCCGCCGCCCCGCGTGGATTTGCCGCCGCCCTGAGCGCCAAAGTTGGGCAAGGCGAATACGGCCTGATTGCCGAAATCAAGAAGGCCTCGCCGTCGAAAGGCCTGATCCGTGCCGACTTCGACCCGCCTGCCCTGGCCCGCGCCTATCAGGCCGGTGGTGCCGCCTGCCTGTCGGTGTTGACCGATGGGCCCTATTTCCAAGGGGCCGACAGCTTTCTGGTCGCGGCCCGCGCCGCCGTCTCCTTGCCTGTTTTACGCAAGGATTTCATGCTCGACCCCTATCAGGTTTATGAGGCGCGGGGGCTTGGAGCCGATTGTATTTTACTGATTATGGCGGCCCTCGAAGACGCCCAGGCCGCCGAACTGGAGGCCCTCGCCTTTGAACTGGGCATGGACGTGCTCATCGAAGTCCATAACGCCGCCGAACTTGATCGCGCACTGGCCCTGAAATCGCCCCTGATCGGCGTCAACAACCGCAACCTGAAGACCCTGGAAGTCGATATCGCGACGACCGAGGAACTCGCAGCATACATCCCCGCAGAGCGCCATTTGGTCTGTGAAAGCGGGCTCTATTGCCCTGACGATCTGGCCCGCATGGCGAAAGTCGGGGCCAATCGTTTCTTGATCGGTGAATCGCTGATGCGTCAGGCCGATGTCGAAGCCGCCACCCAAACCATCTTAAGGATCAATCATGGCTGACCTGACCCATATCGACGAGAACGGCAACGCCGTCATGGTCGACGTTTCCGATAAAAGCGAGAGCGAACGCACGGCCACGGCCAAAGGCAGCATCGAAATGCGGCCCGAAACCATGGCCCTGATCGAAAGCGGCGGCGTTAAAAAGGGTGATGTATTGTCTATCGCCCAGCTTGCCGGGATCATGGGGGCCAAACGCACGCCGGACCTTATTCCGCTGTGTCACCCGCTGAATTTATCCTCGGTCAAGGTCACCCTGGTCTGTGACAATGCCGCCAATAAGGTCGATATCGAGGCGACCTGCAAGCTGACCGGCAAGACCGGTGTCGAAATGGAGGCCCTGACGGCGGTTTCCGTCGCCGCCCTGACCGTCTACGACATGTGCAAGGCCGTCGATAAGGGCATGCGCATCGG
>CBFDEA010000165.1:0-5202 GCA_965603695.1 uncultured Rhodospirillaceae bacterium
CATCGAGCAGCTGAAAAAACTTCCCCAGATGACCGAAACGCGGCGGCTCAATCTGGCCCTGTTTCAGGAATTGTTCGGCTCCGATGAGCGCTTTATCATCCAACGCGAGAACGGCGTTAGTTCGTCGTTCTCGTTCCCGATTATCCTAAATCCGCAAAAAAATATTGATCGTCACGCCGTCTTTACGGCCCTGAGCGACGCCGATATCGGCTTTCGCATGATTACCGGCGGAAATATTTTGCGTCATGACGTTATCAAGCATTACGATTTTGAAATTGTCGGCGATATCGTCAATGCCGACATCGTCCACGATCACGGCTTCTTTGTCGGCAATCATCCACTCGACCTGAAACCACAAATTGAGCGCCTTTGGGAAATTCTCGATAAGGCCGCAGCAGGAGATAATAAGTAAATGTCTGAAAATCGATCCGTACTGATTACCGGCGGGGCCGGCTATTTGGGGTCTATCATGGTCGGTGAATTGCTGGCCCGCGGCTTTGCCGTCAGCGTCCTGGACAATTTCATGTTCAAGCAGAATTCTCTCGCGGCCCATTGCGCCAATCCAAAATTCACCATCGTCAACGGCGATGCGCGTAATAGCGACTTGATGAAATCCTTGCTGGCGAAAACCGATATCGTTATCCCGCTTGCCGCCCTGGTCGGTGCCCCGATTTGCAAGAAAGACCCGATTGGCGCGACATCAACCAATCTGGACGCGCAAATGCTGCTGCTTGATGAAGTACGTGACGATCAGTGGCTATTGATGCCGATCACCAACAGCGGCTATGGCATTGGCGAGGAAGGTAAATTCTGCACCGAGGAATCGCCGCTCAATCCGCTGTCGCTTTATGGCCGTCACAAGGTCCAGGTTGAGAACCGCGCCCTGGAGCGTGAAAATTCCTTAAGCTTCCGCTTGGCCACCGTGTTCGGCATGGCCCCCAGGATGCGCACCGATCTTCTGGTTAACGACTTCGTCTACCGGGCCGTCAATGATCGGGCCGTGGTTTTGTTTGAAAGCCATTTCAAAAGAAATTACATCCATGTGCGCGATGTCACCCGCGCCTTTATTCACGCCATCGACAATTTCGACACCATGAAAGGCGGGCCCTACAATGTCGGCTTGTCCGACGCCAATCTGTCGAAATGGGAGCTCTGCGAAAGAATCCAGAAACACATCCCCCACTTCGTCTTCCTCGAAGCGCCGATTGGTGAAGATCCGGACAAGCGGGACTATATTGTCTCTAACGAAAAGATCGAAGCGACGGGCTTCAAACCGGCCCATTCCCTGGATGATGGCATCGAAGATCTGATCAAGGGCTACACCATGATCAGCAATATCGTTTACGGGAACGTTTAATGGCGCGGACTTTCAAAAAGGCTTTAATCACCGGCATTTCCGGCTCCGGCGGCAGTTATCTGGCCGATTTTATCGTCGACAATCATCCAGAGGTCGCCGTCCACGGTATCTCGCGCTGGCACAGCACGACGAATTCGGGGAATCTGGAGCATTGCGCAGATAAGGTTCAGGTTCACGAATGCGACCTAACCGACTTCAGCTCGGTGTTTTCCGTGCTTAAAGAAGTCAAGCCGGACCTGATTTTCCACATCGCCTCGCACGCCAATGTTCTGGCCAGCTTCAAGACGCCGTTGGCGGTCATCAACAACAACGTCATGGGCACGGCCAATCTGTTGGAGGCCATCAGGCTTGCCGAACTGGACCCGGTTTTCCAACTGTGCAGCACCTCGGAAGTCTACGGTCAGGTCGATCCTAAAAACGTCCCGATCAACGAAGACTGCCCGATCAACCCTTCCAGCCCGTATGCGGTTTCCAAGGTGACCCAGGATTTCCTGACTTACACCTATTTCAGAAGTTACGGTCTGAAGGCCATCCGCACCCGCATGTTCGCCTACCTGAACCCGCGCCGGGCCGACCTGTTCGCCACCTCCTTCGCCCTGCAAGTGGCCAAGATCGAAGCCGGACAGCAGAAGGTTCTCAAGCACGGCAACCTGGATTCCACGCGCACCCTGATCGATGTCCGCGACGCCATGTCCTCTTACTGGACCGCCGCCGAAAAGGGCGTCGCCGGGGAGATCTACAATATTGGCGGCACCACGTCGATCAAGGTTGGCGATTTTCTCGAAGTCCTGAAATCCCTGGCCAAGACCGATATTCCCTCAGAGCAAGACCCAGCCCTGCTCAGGCCCGCCGACGTGACCCTGCAAATTCCCGATACCTCTAAATTCGCGCGCGTGACGGGTTGGCAGCCGACCTACACGTTCGAGGAATCCGTGGCTTATCTGCTTGATCATTGCCGCAAGGTTGTCGCCAGATGACCTGCCTTAGCGGGGTCGACGTTGCAATTCTGGCAGGTGGCATGGGCACCCGCATCAGTTCCGTTCTTGGCGATACGCCCAAGGCGCTGGCACCGATAAACGGCAAGCCTTACCTCGATCATCTTCTCGATTGGTTTGCCGGCTTCGGGGTCAACAAAATCGTGCTTTGCCTTGGCCATTTATCAAAACCCATCCTCGCTCATGTTGCCGACAGGGCGGATACGCTGTGTGTCGTCGAGCCGACCCCCCTGGGCACCGGCGGGGCCATAAAATTCGCCCGCGACCGGCTTGTCAGCGATGATGTGTTGATTATTAACGGTGACACCTGGTTGGATGCGGACCTGTGCCAGTTTTACGCAAGTCATAAAAAACACGGCTGCTCGACTTCAATCCTTTGCTTGAAGGTCGATGATGTTTCAAGATACGGCAGTGTTGAAATTGAAGGTGAAAAAATATCCATGTTCCTTGAGAAAGACCCATCGAAATCGGGGCCGGGCCTTATTAGCGCCGGGGCCTATCTTTTTTCACAAAGCGCATTGGATCGCTTAATGAGCACGCAGGGCGGCTCCCTGGAAAAAGATTTTCTGCAAACCCGGGAGCCTGGAAGCATCCATGGTTTTGTCGCAGACTCTGCCAATTTTCTCGACATCGGAACCCCCGAAAGCCTGAAACAGGCCAGCGCCATTATGCCCGGAAGGTCCTAAATCATGATTATCTCTCGCACCCCCTTCAGGGTCTCGCTTTTTGGTGGCGGCTCGGATTATCCGGCCTGGTACCGGGAACATGGCGGCGCCGTATTTGGTTTTTCGATCAACAAATACTGCTACATTTCCATGCGCGAATTGCCGCCCTTTTTCGAGCACAAGCATCGCATCGTTTATTCGGCAATCGAGCTTATCAACGACATTGGCGACATTAAGCATCCCGCCGTGCGTGCCGTTCTGCAGGAACTTAAACCGCCGAAGGGTCTGGAAATCCATCATCAGGCCGACCTTCCCGCCCGCTCTGGCCTTGGCTCGAGCTCCTCATTCACCGTTGGTTTGCTAAACGCCTACTATGCGCTATCGGGCAAAATGACCTCCAAGCGCAAACTCGCCGAAATGGCCATTGATCTTGAACAGAACGCCATGAAAGAACATGTCGGCTCGCAGGATCAAATTTGGGCGGCCTTCGGCGGCATGAACCATATAGAATTCAAAAGAGATGATACTTTCCTGGTCAATCCGCTGATCGTCAACCCTGCAAGGCGTAAGGAGTTGCTCGGAAATCTGATGTTGTTCTTCACCGGCTTTTCACGTTACGCCAGCCAGATTGCCGAGAAGCAAATCGCCAATCTGCCCAATCGCCAGGAGCATGTCCGCTATGGTCGAACAGGCCGAAGGCATTTTTCAGGACGTCCATGCACCGCTATCGGAAATCGGCCAATTGCTGGGCGATTCCTGGGCCCTGAAGAAAGAACTGGCAAAAGAAATCTGTCCTCCCGAAATCGATGAAATTTACCAGGCGGCCATTGACGGCGGGGCCCTTGGCGGCAAGTTACTGGGTGCCGGGGGCGGCGGCTTCATCTTGTTTTATGCCGAGCCCGAGGCTCAACCGAAAATCAGGGAAGCCCTGAGCAGTCTCACCGAGGTTCATTTTGATATCGATCATGCCGGATCGAAAATCGTCGTCTACGAACCCGACGGCCTGGAAGCCCGGAACTAATCGGTCATGAACGAAACTCCCGCACTCGCAGAAACCACCGTCGTCGTCGTTAATTACAATTCAATTGATGTCATCGGCAATTGCATCGAGCCCCTGCTCGCGGCCAAGGAAATCATCGTCGTCGATAACGACAGCACCGATGACTCCCTGGCGATGATCGCCGAGCGCTTCCCAAGCGTACGCATCGTGCGTACCGGCGAAAATGCCGGCAACGGGGCCGGGCTTAACGTCGGCATCTTCGCCGCCAAGACGCCCTATGTCCTGCTGATCGATCCCGACGCCGTGCTGACCCCAGACAACTTGCAATTGCTCTATCAGGGCTTGCAGGATTTCCCCGACGCCGCCTTCACGGCACCCCGCCTGTTCATCCCGCGCCATGGTCAGGATTTATGGGTGATGGGCCCCGGCGAGACCATGCACAGCCGCACCTACGAAGTCCCCGAAGGACCGTTTTGCAGCTGGTTCCTAGCCGCCACGGTGATCTATTGCCATACCGAGATCATCCAGAAGCTGGGCGGTTTCGATGACAAGATTTTCCTTTATCTGGAAGATCTCGACCTGTGCATGCGCTTCACCCAGGCCGGTTATTCCATGGTCGCCATCCCCGAGGCCACCGCCGATCACTTCAACAGTTATTCGGCCTCGCGCTCGTGGCGCCTGCATTGGCGCAAGGACTGGAATTTCGCCTGGAGTCACTTGTATCTGGCTGAAAAGTTCGAAGGCCGTAGCGCCATGTGGCGAGAAGCCCGGAAATTGTTTTTCAAGCGCGGGCCCAAGGCCCTGTTTTATGCCCTGACGTTCGACCGCAAGCGCTTCGTCCGTGATTTTTCGGCGACTCACGCCGTCTGCGCCTATTTGCTGGGGCGCGATTCACGTAGCTGTCTGTAAATCAGGTAATCGCCGTTTGCGCCAGATTTTTTAAGTAGCGCCCGTAGGTGCTTTCCGGATAGCCATCCGCCAAAGCACTGAACTTGTCAAAATCGATAAAGCCGGCGCGCCAGGCGATTTCTTCCAGGCAGGCTATTTTCAGGCCCTGCCGGGTCTCAATGGTTTCGATGTAATGAGCCGCCTGCAACATCGTCTCATGGGTGCCGGTGTCGAGCCAGGCATAGCCCCGGCCCAGCCATTCCACTTGCAATGCGCCCTTGTTGAGATAGTCATTGA
>CBFDEA010000166.1:0-5182 GCA_965603695.1 uncultured Rhodospirillaceae bacterium
AGTTGTCGTTAAGCGATAAGCGAAGTTTCTATACGCCTAATGCAGGTGAATGGCATCGTTCAGATACAGGCAGGTCAACACGGTGAAGACATAAGCTTGCAGGAACGCGACCAGAAATTCGAAAGCAGTCAGCGCCACATCGACGCCAAGGGGTGCCCAACCGCCAAGTATGCCGAGCGGAATAATAAAGCCCGCGAACACCTTCATCATCGTGTGTCCGGCCATCATGTTGGCGAACAGGCGGATGGAAAGGCTGATTGGGCGTGACAGATAGGACAGAACCTCGATGGGAATAAGCACCGGGGCCATCACCATGGGGACGCCACTGGGCAGGAAAAGGGTGAAGAAGTGCATGCCGTGGCGGGCGATGGCGATAACCGTGACGCCCAAAAATACGAACATGGCCATAGCGAAGGTCACGGCAATATGGCTGGTGAAGGTAAAGGCGTAGGGGATCAGGCCGATCAAATTGGCGAACAGGATGAACATGAACAGCGAAAAGATGAACGGGAAGTACTTGCGGCCTTCGGAACCGACGTTATCGCGAATCATCCCGGCGATGAATTCATAACTGAGTTCGGCCAGGGATTGCCAGCGACCGGGGATTATCGAGCGCTGGCGCATGCCAAGGCTCAGGAAAACCGAGATCGTGGCGACCGTGATGACCATGAAAAGGCCGGCATTGGTCAACGACGCATCGACGGAGCCTAATTGTATCGGCACCAGGGTCTTGATCTGAAACTGCTCTAGGGGGTTCGCCACGTTATTTGCCGCCCGTTTCCTTGTTGTTTCCATTGACGGACCGAGGCCCGCCGTCTTGCTTCATTTGCGAGGGCACGCCCCCCGACGGTTCTTTATCTTCTTTGTAACCAACGGCCATACCAAGGCCGCTTGCCGCACGGTACACATTCAAAACCCCGGCAGCCGAGCCGAGGAAAAAGAATACTACCAAGAACCAGGGCTTCGTATCCAGCCAGTTATCAAGAAAATAGCCGATTCCAACGCCAACGATCAAAGCCGCCACCAATTCGGTGCCGATACGAATGGCCATGCTGTAACCAGACATTTCCTTATTACCAGAAGAAAAGCCCTGAGTCTTGCTAAGCGCGTTCTTTTCGCGCGCTTTATGCAAGCGCTTATCGAGGTCTTCCATCTCTTCCGAGGACTGATCGTCGCTCATAATATCAGCGCCCAAATAGCGCCCCCGGTCGGATTGAAACATAACCTCAAATTTGAGCGGAAATTAAAGCCCCACCGGGGGCCTGTCAAGCGCCAAAGGGGGTGAGTACCTGCGCCTTTAGAACCCGTCTCCCCAAGCCCGCGACTGCGGGCCGCCGCTACTGCGGCGAGCCAAGAGGCCACAGGCCGCGCCCGGCGCTTGAGGGGCTTTCACCTTAATGCGCCTTATGCCGTCAGGCGCAACTCATCGGCCTTTTTCAGATCGACGGAAACGAGTTGCGAGACGCCGCGTTCGGACATGGTGACGCCGAACAGGCGGTCCATTCGGGCCATGGTCAGGCGGTGATGGGTGATGACCAGGAAGCGGGTGTGGCCGGCGTCGGCCATTTCGGTCAGCATGGTGCAGAATCTGTCGACGTTGGCGTCATCCAGTGGCGCGTCGACTTCGTCGAGTACGCAGATCGGTGCTGGATTGGTCAGGAAGACGCCGAACAACAGGGCCAGGGCGGTCAATGCCTGCTCGCCGCCCGATAGCAGGGACAGTACTTGCAGACGTTTGCCCGGCGGGCTGGCCATGATCTCCAGACCGGCTTCCAAGGGGTCGTCGGAATCGGTCAGAGCCAGGTGAGCGGTGCCGCCGCCGAACAGGCGGACGAACAGTTCCTGGAAGTGCTTGTCGACTTCGTGGAAGGATTCGAGCAAACGCTGGCGGCCTTCCCGGTTCAGTTCGGCGATGCCCTTGCGCAGTTTGGCGATGGCCTCGGTCAGGTCGTCGCGCTCGCTGATCAGTGTCTCGACCTGTTCGGTCAGTTCCTGGGTTTCCTGTTCGGCGCGCAGGTTGACCGGGCCCATGGTGTCGCGTTCGCGGATCAGGCGCTCGACCTTGCTCTCACTGGCTTGCATGTCGGGCAGCGGTTTGTCGGCGTCGAGGGCGGCGATTTCGAACAATTGATCCGGGCTGGCGTCGAGCTTGTCGAGGACCCGTTCAATGATGCCGGCGACGGCCTGTTCGGCCTGCTCGACCAAGCCCTGGAATCTGACCCGGTTTTCCCGCGCCTGGGCGAGGTCGGTCTCGGCACTGCGCAGGGCCTTGTCGGCCTCGGCCAGGTTGGTTTCGGCGAGGGCCAGCGCATCGCCGGATTGGGTCCGGGTTTTCTCCGATTGGTAAATGCTGGCAAGCAGGACACTGCGTTTTTCGTCGATTTCCTGGGGCAGGGCGGCAAGGCGGGCTATTTCGGCGGTTTCGGCCTGTTGGCGTTCGTTTAACTGGTCGATGTGATGGGTCGCCGCTTCGCTGCGTTGCTGCCAGTTTGTCAGTTCACGTTCAATGTCGGCGAGCCTGCGGCGGCGCTCCTCGGCGGCGCGAACCAGTTGATCGAAGGCGCTTTGGCATTCGACCTGGACGGTTCTGCGTTCAGCCATATCGACGCGCAGGGCGGCGATTTTTTCACGCGCGGCCTCGGCGTTGGGCAGGGCCGCCAGGGCCTCGCGGGTCTCAAGGGCGCGGGCCTCGGTTTCTTGCAAATCGGTCTTGATGGAATCTGCCATCTCGATCATCGCCGAAAGTTTCGATGAATGTTGGGCGGCTTTTTCCTTGATATCGGTAAGCGCGTCGCGGGCCTGGCCGTAAGCGCTGTCGGCGGTATTGGCGTCGGCGCGGGCTTCGCGCTCGGCGCTGGCGGCCTGTTCGGCATTTTCGCGGGCCTTGGTGACGGCGGCTTCGGCGGCGGCAACGTCGGCGCGGGCGTCGGCCAGGCTATCGCGAATGGTCTGCAAGCGGTTGCGTTGTTGCAGCCGGGCGGCGGCGGCGGTCTGCGCCCCGGCGGCGATGGTGAAGCCGTCCCAACGCCACATGGCACCGTAGCGACTGACCAAAGACTGGCCTTGTTTGAGGTCGTCGGCGAGGCGGCTTCCGCTGACTTCGTCATCGACGATGCCGATCTGGCCGAGGCAACGGGTCAGGGCCTTCGGCGCCGAAACGAATTGGCTTAAAGGATCGATGCCGTGGGGCAGGGCGGTGGGCTGGCTGAAGGGAATAAGCGTGCGCCAGCGAACTGGGGCGGCCTCGGCGTTCGATGCCGAAAGGTCTTCGCCCAGGGCCGCGCCCAAAGCCGCCTCGAAGCCCGGATTGACGCTGACCTGATCGATCATCGCCGGCCACTCATCGGCGTCACCGGCTTTCAGAACGTCGGCAAGGGCCTGCTCCTCGGCGAGCAGGCGGGTCAGTGTCGACTGGGCGGCATGCTGTTGGGAAACGCACTGGGAAATAGCTTCGGTCGCATCGACGCGGGCCTTCTCAGCGGCTTCCGTTCGGCTGCGGGCATTTTCACGGGCCTTCTGCTGGCTTTCCAGGGTGGCTTCTGCGGTGCCGAGAACGGCGGCGTCGATGGCGTCGGCTTCAAGGCGCTGGCGTTGCGCGTCGGTGTCGGCGGCACGCGCCTTCAGGCGTTCGCTCCGGTGGGTCAGGTCATCCATGGACTGGTGCAGGCTGTTGCGTCTGGCTTCGTCACCGGCGAGCAGATCGGTAAGCTCGGTCAATACGGCATCGAGCTCGGTGACGCGGGCGTTGGCCTCAGTCAATTTTTCCTGGGCTTGTCGGCCGTTGTCTTCTTCGCCCTGGCGGGCCGCTTCGATGGCTTGGCGTTCTTCCCCGAGGGTCCGCACGGCCTCGGCGGCGTCTTTTGCCCGGGCCGTTTCACGCTCACAGTCGGCGGAAATCTGCTCGAGCCGCCGGGTGCTCTCGGCGGATGCTTCGGTAATGCGCTTTTCTTCGGCGTCGAGGCCATCGCGGGCGACGGTTAAACGGTGCAGTTCCGCCGCCGCTTCGGCTTCCTTCTTGCGCAGGTCGGGCAGGTCGGTCGCGGCTTCTGCTTGCGCGGTCGAATTTTTCGCCGCCAACCTGGTCAGTTCTTCGACCTTGGCCGCCGCGTCCTGAAGTTCCTTGCGCTGGCGGTCCATGTCGGCGCTCGCCTGGGTCCAGCGCAAGTGGTAGAGCGTCGCTTCCGCCTTGCGGATATGGTCGGACAGATTGCGGTAACGCTTGGCTTGCCGGGCTTGTTTTTTCAGGCCCTGCATCTGCACTTCCAGGGCCCCCAGGATATCTTCCAGGCGCTCCAGATTGGTTTCCGCCCCGCGCAGACGAAGCTCGGCCTCGTGGCGGCGGGAATGCAGGCCGGTAATACCGGCGGCTTCTTCCAATAAAGTCCGGCGTTGTTCAGGCTTGGCGGCGATGACGGCACCGATGCGACCCTGGCTGACCATCGCTGTGGAGCGTGAACCGGTCGCTGAATCGGCGAATAGAAGTTGCACGTCCTTGGCCCGTGATTCCTTGCCGTTGACCCGGTAGGTCGAGCCTTTCTCGCGTTCGATGCGGCGGCTGACGTCAAGTTCGTCAAATTCATTGAACTGGGCCGGGGCCGTGCGATCGGTATTGCTCAAGTTGAGCACCACTTCGGCGATATTGCGGGCCGGACGCTTGGAAGTGCCGCCGAAGATGACGTCCTCCATACCACTGCCGCGCATCTGCTTGGCCGATGATTCCCCCATCACCCAGCGCAGTGCTTCGACCAGATTCGATTTGCCGCAGCCGTTCGGCCCGACGACGCCGGTCAAGCCCGGTTCGATAAGCAATTCGGTCGGATCGACAAAT
The DNA here is from genome assembly GCA_965603695.1 of uncultured Rhodospirillaceae bacterium. Taxonomy (GTDB): domain Bacteria; phylum Pseudomonadota; class Alphaproteobacteria; order Rhodospirillales; family JABHCV01; genus JACNJU01. The sequence goes on from CBFDEA010000166.1 coordinate 4,829, forward strand.
GACTTAAAGCCGGTCAGTCTGAGTTTAGAGAAACGAAGCAATGGTTATTTTTCCTGAAATCTTAAGAAGGGCCAGCTACTATTGCTTTTTGGCCAGTGCCTTGTTCAGAATATCCTTGAAATCTTCATAGGGAAGATTGCCGGGAATTTTGGTCCCCTCGACGAAAAAAGTTGGCGTCGATTCAACGCCGAGAACCTGGCTGGCTTCCTGTGCCTTGGCCTGTATGGCCTTAAGCAAAGGTTCGTCGTCGAGACAGTCTTCAAGGTCATCTACGCTCATGCCACTCAACCGGGCGATCCCGGCGATGGCGTCAAAGGGGGTGTCGCTGTGGGCCCATGACTCCTGCGACTGGAA
>CBFDEA010000167.1:0-5156 GCA_965603695.1 uncultured Rhodospirillaceae bacterium
CCGCCCTGTATATTGCGCCGGTGCTGGAAAAGGGCGCGCTGGTGATCATCGAATCGACCTGCCCGGTCGGCACCACACAACAAGTATCGGCCTGGCTGGCGGGCGAGCGCGGCGACCTGAGCTTCCCCCATCAGGCTGGCGAGGAAGCCGACGTTCAGGTTGCCCACAGCCCGGAGCGGGTACTGCCCGGTCGGGTGCTGCTGGAACTGGTCCACAACGATCGGGTCATCGGCGGCATCAGCAAACGCTGCACCGAACGCACGGCGGCGCTTTATAAAATCGCCGTCGAAGGCGAATGCCTGCTGACCACGGCGGCGACGGCGGAACTGGTGAAACTTTCGGAAAACGCCTACCGCGACGTCAACATCGCCTTCGCCAATGAACTTTCCCTGATCGCCGACAAGATGGGCATCGATGTCTGGGAAGCCGTCGAGCTGGCCAATCACCATCCGCGCGTCAACATCCTGCAACCCGGCCCCGGCGTTGGTGGCCACTGCATCGCCGTCGACCCGTGGTTTATCGTCGATAAGGCACCTGAAGAAAGCCCGCTGATTCAGACCGCCCGCGCCGTCAACGACGGCAAGCCGGGTCATGTTGTCCGGCAAATTCTGGCCGCCGCCAAGGCATCCGGGGCGACCAGCGTCGCCTGCCTGGGTCTCGCCTACAAGGCCAACATCGACGACATGCGTGAAAGCCCGGCGGTCGCCATCACCGCCGCCCTGGCCGACGCCTTTGACGGCGACGTTCTGGTCGTCGAACCCCATAGCCCGACATTGCCGGAAGCGCTTGCGGGCAAAGCAGGCATCACCCTGACAACCTTGGATGACGCCCTCGACAAAGCCCAGCTCGTCGCCCTGCTGGTCGATCATCAGGTCTTTAAAGAAATCGACCGCGCCCGCCTCAAAGTCAAGACGATTATCGACACCCGGGGGATTTGGCGTTAGGCGTCGGCTACTGCGTGATGAAGGTGGCTATTTTTTTCACGGCCTCGGATTCAAGACCATAAAATCCATGCCGTGAAAGACCTTCACAGACACCTGTTTTGCGCGCCTTTCCACCCTTTAGCTGGATAATTTCCACTTTCGGGGAATTTGAAAGTTTTGCCTTCAACTTGGCCGCATCCGACGGCGGAGAAACCTTGCAGGTATCATCTGCATGGACGACGATCAGCACCGGTTTTTTTAACTTTTGCAGGTTTATGTCAGCGACGCCACCTGGGTACTTTGCCGTAAGTTTCTTCAGTTCCTTTTCATGTTCGGGTCGGGTAACCGAGGAAGTGAGAACCAGTCCATCCACCTTTTTTTGCTTTTTCGTGGCCACGCTGGCCGCCGAAAAAGAACCCATGGATGTGCCAACCATCCAAATCGGCACGTCCGCTGCCTTTTTCATATAATTGATAACGGCGATGATATCGCCCGCATGTTGTGAGCCGACGCGGAACAGACCATTATTTTTTTCCTTGTCCGAAGGCACATCGACGAGAGCGACCATTAATCCGGCCTCGGCAAATTTCTCGTACGTCCGCGAGAAGAAATTGTTTTTCTGTTCATTGATCTTTCCCGAACTGGAAAGTTTCAACAAGCCATCACCGCCAACAAACAAGACGACACCGGCCTTGGGATTCTCAGGTAGGATGAACAAAAAAGGCTGTTTGACACCGCGTTTCGAATCGACTTTTACCAGTTTGCCATCGGCAGCATAAGTCGTGACAGGGTTGGCGAAGCAAGCGACAACCCAAAATAAAACAAAAAAGACCCGCATAACACCCCCCCCCTGATTGTTGATCTGGATGACTTAAGAGCTCTATATGGTTGACGATAATTCTAATGTGCAGAGCATGCGCCTGCAAACAATTACTCCTATGGGTATATGCGGGGGACTTGGCGCTGGAAATCAAGGCTGTAATTTTGCTGCAGTTTTGACCTTGAGCGGACAATGTGGATACCTAAAATATATATCACACTTAATTTTTTCTCTTTTTCCCTTATAATATCTTTGATTGTGTGGGGAGGAAAAATTATGAAAACAGCTGTCTTCAATCTCACCGCTTTAACCTTCATTCTTTCATTCTTGATGATGTCGCCAGAGGCGCGGGCCGGGTCTCAAGATCGATCGGTGCCTGCGAACATTGATCCATCCAAATATTACGTTTTCTACATGCATGGCACGGCGGTCGAAAATGATGGCCCCAGCAAACACAACAAGTACTACGACATTCTTGATGCACTGGAAGCCAAAGGAATGGTCACGATTGGTGAGGTCCGAAGCAAGATCAATATAATGGCATATGCAAAAAAGGTGGCAGGGCAAGTTAATGGCCTGATTAATGCCGGCGTTCCACCCAAGAATATCACGGTGTCCGGGCATTCACGGGGGGCGCATATTACGATGCGGGTGTCCGCGGTTCTTAAGAACCCACAAGTTCGCTTTATTCCGATTTCCGGTTGTGGTTATAAGAAAGGCCAACAGTCTCTCAAGAACTATACACAATTCACCAAGAAACTCGCTCCTAAAGCGAAGGGCCAATGGATGAACATGTGGGAAAAGGGTGACAAAATTGCAGGGAATTGCGATGCCGCCATGAAGCGTGCGGCCGGTGTGACATACGTAAACAAGATGTTGACTGTCGGCGGCGGTCACCAGCTTTTCTGGAAACCCAAGTCCTCATGGATTGACCCTTTTGTCGCTTTCGTAAAGGGGGGGGGTAAATGATGGCGGCTCGCTCGACGCATCAGGTCGTTCCTCTGTCTAGCTGACGGGCATTAATAGCTGGCATTTTCTCTTGAGTCCTAATCAAGGGGGCGTTTGCAGTAGCAGAGGGTCCATCATTTCCTGCCCCCGGCACTCCCCAGATGAACAATCACGCCTTGACATTTTGCCTATTTTGGAATATATTCCTGTTGTTCTTTTTCATCGTGAATAGTCAGCCCTGCCCTTTTGGTCGCGCCGCTTAAGGCGGCATTTTTCGCTGAAACGGGCGATCATCCCGTATGGTGAAATGGCTTCGTTTCTCAATATTTTTTTAGGGGGTCGCGGGTAAGTCTTTGAAATTGCTCAATTGCGATTTTCTGGTTTATGCTTTTCCCGGCGAAAAGATATTAGCTCTTTATAATATTAGTCTAATCGCATATAAAGACTGTCAAATCACGTATGCGGGGAACAAAAGCGCGGTCAAGCGCCCCCTTTGATGCAAATTAAAGACAGGGCTGAAATCGTGAAAGAACCCGAACAACACCGGGATTCCGAGACCGGAAAGACCGAGATTAAAACCACCACCTGCTATATGTGCGCCTGCCGCTGCGGCATCCGCGTCCACCTTCGCGATGGCGAGGTCCGCTATATCGAGGGCAACCCGGAACACCCCCTGAACAAGGGTGTGATCTGCGCCAAGGGTGCCTCGGGCATTATGAAGCAGTATTCCCCGGCCCGCCTGCTGAAACCGCTGAAGCGCAAGGAAGGCACCGAACGCGGGGCCGGTTCTTTCGAGGCGATTTCATGGGAAGAGGCCTTTTCGACCCTCGAGAAACGGCTCGCCCATATCCGCGCCACCGACCCTAAGAAGCTTGCCTTCTTCACCGGGCGCGACCAGATGCAGGCGCTGACCGGCATGTTCGCCAAACAATTCGGCACCCCGAATTATGCCGCCCACGGCGGTTTTTGTTCGGTCAATATGGCCGCCGGACTGATCTACACCTTCGGCGGATCGTTCTGGGAATTCGGCGGGCCGGACCTTGAACGGGCCAAGCTGTTCGTCATGATCGGCACCGCCGAAGATCATCATTCAAACCCCATGAAAATGGCCCTGGGCCAATTCAAGCGAGACGGCGGCCGGTTTGTCGCCATCAACCCGGTGCGCTCGGGCTACGCCGCCATTGCCGACGACTGGATCGCCATCAAGCCCGGCACCGACGGTGCGCTGATCCTGGCGCTGGTCCATGAAATCATCAAAATGGGCCTGTATGATCGGGACTTCCTGGTCAACTACACAAACGGCCCGGAACTGGTCAATCAGGACGAAGACAGCGACGAATTCGGCTTGTTTATCCGCACCGACATACCCATTCGCGAAGGCTGCGCCGATCCGCAAAACAAATTGTGGTGGGACCGCAAATCCGACGAGGCCGTCGACAACCGCTGGCCCGACTCCGACCCCCGCCTGATGGGTTCCTACACCCTGGAAGACGGCACCCCGGTCAAACCGTCGTTCCAGTTGCTCCATGAATCGGTCGAAAATTACACCCCGGAATGGGCCGCCGAGATTACCGGCATTCCGGCGGCAACCATTCGCGATCTGGCCCACGAAATGGGCATCACCGCCCGCGATCAGAAAATCGAACTGCCGATTGCCTGGACCGACGCCTGGGGCAAGGAACACGAAAACGTCACCGGCGCGCCGGTCGCCTTCCACGCCATGCGCGGACTGGCCGCCCATTCCAACGGTTTCCAGACCATCCGGGCGCTCGGCATTCTGATGACGATTCTCGGCACCATCGACCGTCCCGGCGGCTTTCGCCATCGCGCCCCGTTCCCGCGTCCGATCCCGCCGTGTGCCAAGGGGCCGACCGGCCCCGAAGCGGTGCAGCCCAACACCCCCCTTGCCGGTATGCCGCTGGGCTGGCCCGGTCAACCCGAAGACCTTTTCGTCGATAAGGATGGCGGCCCCGTCAGGTTGGACAAGGCGTTTTCCTGGGAGTATCCGCTGTCCGTTCACGGCCTGATGCACAACGTCATCACCAACGCCTGGCGCGGCGATCCGTACCCCATCGACACCCTGTTCCTGTTCATGGCCAACATGGCGTGGAATTCGTCGATGAACACGTCGGAAGTCCGCAAGATGCTGGTCGACAAGGGTGAGGACGGTGAATACAAAATTCCCTTCATCGTCGTCGCCGACGCCTACCAGTCCGAAACCGTCCAGTTCGCCGATCTGATCCTGCCCGACACCACCTATCTTGAACGGCATGACGTGATGTCCATGTTGGACCGGCCCATATCGGAATTCGAAGGACCCGTCGATTCGGTACGCCTGCCGATCCTGCCGCCGAAGGGCGACAGTAAGCCCTTCCAGGAAGTCATCATCGAGCTTGGCTCGCGCCTGGGACTGCCCGCCTTCGTCGACAAAAACGGCGAGCGCAAGTTCAAGGACTATCCCGACT
>CBFDEA010000168.1:0-5115 GCA_965603695.1 uncultured Rhodospirillaceae bacterium
CACCGGGCTGCTTGCAGAAAACGCATGGCAGCTGTTGAGCAAGGGCGGTTTGCCGCTGGCCGCTGACGCTGCATTGCGTTTCTGGCGGGCCGGGTTGACGGTTTGCCAGGCCGTCACCGCAATCGGACCGAGCAACATGTCGACCAGATGGGTACAGCCTTTTGTCCCGCCCAGACGTTGCAGCACGTCTCTGCGCCAACCCGGTTTGATCGACAGACCGACAAGGGAGCCGAAGGATGGGGTGATATCGCCGCACATCGTAAAGGGTCCGGAATCGATAATCGCCTCGGCGCTTTGCACCGTCATCTCGTCATTCAGGGTCAGGCGTATGGAAATGTCGTGAATGGCCTCGCCGCTATTGATCGTGCCGCGCTCGGTGTTGTCGAAGGAATAGCTTTTGGTATCGACGAGTCGGGATTCGATGTCCCACAGGCCATCGTCGCGCTGGAAACCCTGGGCATGGATTTCACGGTTGTGAATTTTGTTGCGGGGGGTTGGCTTTGAAAGCGGCATCTCGACCTCGAAAATTGATAAAAATCCAAACGCAAAAAAAAGAGCGCGCCGGACTCTATCCCTTATTCGACCCCCTGGTCGAGGGCAGGCTCAACAAAACGAATTTCAGGCACCGTAACGATCGCCGAAGACGAAGGCTTCGGTTTCCCGGATGTTGTCTTCCAAATCGGCTTTTACGGCCGAATATAAATCACGCACCGAAACCATACCCATGACCTTGCCGTCTTTGCTGACCGGTAAATGTCTAAAACTGCGGTTGCGCATCATTTCAAGGGCGTCGCCTGCACTGTCATCGGGATCAAGGGTGTCGGGATTGGCTGTCATAATATCGCCGAGCAACGTCTTTTTCGGCTCCAGGCCTGCAGCGATGACCCTGCGGGTCAAATCACGTTCGGTGACGATGCCCTCAAGCTTACCGTTATCATCGGTAATCAGAATGGCGGCGATGTTGGATTCTTTCATTTCGATGGCGGCATTGAAGGCGTTGTCGGCGTGGCGTAAAGCACGCACCGGATGTTCCTTGATCACGTCTGGTATGATGAATCGATGCATTGGGCTGACCTCCTCTTGGGATTGTCGCCATCTGCCACGGTGCACCGTGTTCAGACGGCGGAGAAACTCAATCGTGATAGCCCTATTGCAAATGGGGAGTTGGTGGAAAATAACAAGCATTTTTTGGAGGGTCGCGCCGGGACGCTCAGGTTGCCTCGATTTCGTTAATCGGGGTCACCCGCACCAACATGATTTGCTGGCGCTGGCGCTGCAAAATCTCGAACTTCATGCCGTGGAAGATGAACAATTGCCCCGGTTCGGGAATCCGCCTTGATTCATGCATGATCAGGCCGGCCACGGTGGACGCTTCTTCGTCGGGCAGATGCCAGTCGAACTCGCGGTTGAGGTCGCGGATCGTCACCTCGCCCTTGATGGTGAAGGTGCCGTCGCTCTCCTGGATGACCCCGGGCACGTCGATGTCATGTTCATCGGATATGTCGCCGACGATTTCCTCAAGGATATCCTCAAGCGTGACGATGCCCATGAAGCTGCCGTATTCATCGACCATCAGGGCGAAATGCTCATGGCGTTTACGGAAGGCATGCAATTGGTCGAGTAGCGTCGTCTGATCTGGAATGAACCATGGTTGTGCGGCCAGCGAGACGACATCGATATCCTTGATGCCGCCACTCTCGCCGCTGGCCCTGACGGCGCGTAACAAGGCCTTGGCGTGCAGCACACCGACGATATTGTCGGGTTGCCCCTGCCATAGCGGGATGCGGGTAAAGGGGCTGGCAAGGACTTCTTCGACAACCTTGTCGGCTGGTTGGTCGGCATTGATCATGGCGACATCTTTACGATGAACCATGATTTCACCGACTTGGACCTCGGCCAGATCGAGGACACTCCTGAGCATCGCTCTTTCGTGATCGACGGCGCGTTCTTCATCACTGTGAAGTTCGATGGCACCGCGTAATTCTTCCGACGAAAAAGCCAGCGCATCGACAGGATGAAACATGCCGAACAGTTTAAGCACCTGGCTAATCAGGAAATGGATGGCGTGGGTTACCGGGGACAGGACAAAAACCAGGGCGTTGACGATGGGGACGATGGCCAGCGACATCCGGTCGGCGTTTCGGATGGCGTAGGTTTTTGGCAAAATTTCGGCAAAAACAAGCACCAGCAGGGTCATTCCCAGGGTCGCGTAGGCGACGCCGGTTTCGCCGTATTGGGTAATCATGAAACTGGTCGCCAGCGCCGAGGCAAGGATATTGACCAGATTATTACCAAGAAGAATGGCACCGATCAGGCGGTCACGGTGTTCGTTCAGGCGATTGATCGTTCTGGCGCGAAGATTGCCGTTGGCTTCCAACTGATGCATCAGTGGGCGCGATGCTGCCGTCAGCGCCGTCTCCGAACCGGAAAAGAAGGCGGACAACAAAAGCAAAACGAAAATGGCACTCAGAATTTCCAACATGACGTTTTTCCGGTTGTTTAAGGGATTAAAGCGTGTTCAGGGCTGCGGCGAGGAAAGCGCGAAGCTCGGCGGGGGCGACATCGGCGCTGATAAAGGCTTCACCGATGGCCCGGGCGAGGACAAAAACAATGGTTCCGGCCTCGGCCTTTTTATCCAGCCCCATATGCTCCATCAAGCGTTCCGGTGTCCATGACGCGGTGTTCAGGCCTGTCAGATCGGTCGGCAGGCAGACGCCGGCGAGGTGGTCGCGGACCCTGATCGCATCGGCCTGGGGACACAGGCCCAAACGCACCGACAGATCGAAGGCCATGACCATGCCGATGGCTACCGCTTCGCCGTGTAGCAAGTCCTCGCCATAGCCGGTTTCGGCTTCCAGCGCATGGCCGAAAGTGTGACCCAGATTGAGCAACGCCCTGACCCCGAATTCGCGTTCGTCTGCGGCGACAATGGCGGCTTTGCTGGTGCAGCTTTTCAGGACGGCCTGACGTTGCAGGGTGCGCTCACCGGCAAGCAGGGCTTTTGCATTGTCCTCTAGCCAGGAAAAGAATGCGGCGTCGTTTATCAGGCCATATTTGACGACCTCGCCATAACCCGAAAGCAACTGCCTGCGTGGCAGGGTGTCCAGGGATTCCAAGTCGGCCAGGACCAGACGCGGTTGATGGAAGGCGCCGATCAGGTTTTTGCCGTAAGCAGAATTGATCCCGGTTTTGCCCCCGACGGAACTATCGACCTGGGAAAGAAAAGTGGTTGGGATCTGGATGAATTCGATGCCGCGCATGGTGATGGCGGCGCAGAATCCGGCAAGATCGCCGACGACGCCGCCGCCAAGGGCAATCAGCATGGTTTTACGCTCGACACCGGCCTGAAAAAGCTTATCGGTCAGGGCTTGTAGATGCTCGAAGTTTTTGCTGTGCTCGCCGGCGGCAAGGATAATCGCGGAATGTTCGATAGCATTGTCGCTTAAAGAACGTTCCAGCCGTTGCAAATAGAGCGGCCCGACGTTGCTGTCGGTGACGATGACCGCCTTGTTGCCCTGCATCAGGGGAGCAATGGCGGCTCCCGCCCGCTCGAGCAAATTTTCGCCGACGACAATGTCATACGAGCGGTCGCCCAGTTCGACGCGCAGGCGTCCATCAAGTTGGGACGGGGAATTCGATAGGGTGTTCATGGTTTTCAGGTTCCAGATTGCTTGTCGATAAATGCCGCCAACGCCGCGGCGGTGTCCTCTACGGTGGCGCTTATCGGCACGTCTTTCGAATCAACGATGATATCGGCCCCAGCATACACCGGGTAGCGTTCATCCATCAGCCCTTTGAGGATCGTCGCGTTGTCGCCGCCTTCAAGCAGGGGGCGACCGCCGCGCCTGCTGGTGCGATCAACCAGAACATCGAGTTCCGCCCTGAGCCACAGGGATATCCCATGATCGGCGATGGCCTGGCGGGTCTTTGCGTTGATGAAGGCACCGCCGCCGGTGGCGATAATTTGAACATTGTCGCCAAGCAACCGGGATATCACGCGTTCCTCGACGTCGCGGAAGGCATCTTCACCGTACAATTTGAAGATATCGGAAATCGAGCAACCGGCGGCCTTGACGATCTCATTATCGGCATCGACGAAGGGCAAGGCGAGTTTTGCCGCCAGTTCCCGACCAATTCGACTTTTCCCGGCCCCCATAAGGCCGATCAAAACGACCGGCTTAGCGGGCAATTTTTCTTTTATTTGCGGTGAATCGTCCGCCATTGCTAGTGTTCCGATTAAGAAATTAAAAGGTTATAGTGCTTATACACTGCCGAAATGTTGCCACAGTCTGAAATTAGCATAATCTTTGCCGACATAAAGACACTTGAAAGAATTTACCAGTTAGGGTCTATCCCTTTATCGAAGGATCAACATGAAAAATATATCCAGACTCGTTTTTGTCGCGCTGCTTGCGATCATTGTCGGGGGGACGGCTTTCCTTTCCACCTGGGACATTCCGGCGCCAATGACAACAATTAAAAAAGTTCTGCCCGATGACCGTTTCCCGCGTTAATTCACTGACATTGTGTGTTGCTGTCGCCGTCGCACTGCTTGCCCCGGTGCGCCAGGCTTCGGCCCAAAGCACCACTGCCGCGCCAGTACGCCTTGCGCCGCCGCAAAAATTACGGCCTTCCGAACAAGCCCCTGTTCAGGCCCCCGTTCAGGCCCCCGTTCAGGCCCCCGTTCAGGTTCGCCCGGCGCTCGACAATAATAATGTCGAGGCGGCTATTGAAGTCGATACCCTGCAAACGATCAATCCCGATACGGCTGGTGTGCTGAACGCCCGGGAGGGAGGGTTCGGCGTCGATATGTGGTCAGGCACCAGCAGCCGCATGTTGTTGACCCTGATTGCCCGCCTGCCGGTCAATATCCGCTCCGAGGTGATGCGCGATCTGATGCGCCGCTTGCTTCTGAGCACGGCGACTCTGCCTGCCGGAATGAAGGGTGATGGCTCTTTTATCGCCCGCAGGGTCGGCCTGTTGGCGGCAATGGGCGATACGCTGAGTGTCAGCCGTTTGCTCGACGCGACGCCGGGGCGTGACAAAATCGACCAACTTACGTGCTTCGAGGCCGATGTCCGCTTCGCCTCCCGCTACCTCATCGACAAGGGGATC
>CBFDEA010000169.1:0-5068 GCA_965603695.1 uncultured Rhodospirillaceae bacterium
TCAATATTGCAATCGCCGAGCAAGGCCGGAACTTCGCGCACGACAACGGCACCATTCCCGAAGGCTTCAATTGCCAGGCCAAGCTCGAGCAATTCGTCGGCCCGGGCGAGCAGGCGGTCGGCGGCGGTCTCATCCATTTCGACGACTTCCGGAATGAGCAAGCCCTGACGGCTGACCCCGCCATGTTCCAGTGCTTGTTTGATGCGCTCCTCGACCAGGCGTTCATGGGCGGCGTGCTGATCGACGATGACGATGCCGTCGAGGGTTTGCGCGACGATATAGGTTTCGTGCAACTGGGCACGGGCGACGCCCAAGGGGTAATCCGGCAGCTCCTGGTCTGGTTCCGTGACATAAGCGTCGGGCGCTGCCAGCGGCGCGGCGAAGCCACTGTTAGGGGCGAAGAAGCTCGCAGACCGTTCCGCCAGTCCCGCCGGAACGGAGCCGCCGCCAGGGTAAGATCCGTAGCCACCGCTACGCCCTAATGGCAATGAGCCGGGCTGCACCGCGGCCAAGGCGTCGTTGCCAACCGTGCTCGAAGCCCGGTGTCCGGCCCCGGCCAGGGCATGCTTAAGGGCACCGACGATCAGGCCGCGGACCAGGGCGGCATCGCGGAAGCGGACCTCGGTCTTGGCCGGGTGAACGTTGACGTCAAGGGCGTCGCTGGGGACTTCCAGGAACAACGCCACCATGGGATAGCGGTCGGAGGCCAGGAAATCCCGGTACGCCCCCCTGAGCGCCCCGTACACTAGCTTGTCGCGGACCGGCCTGCCATTGACGAACAGGAACTGCATTTGTGCGCTGCCCCGGTTCAGCGTCGGCAACCCGGCATGACCGGTCAGGCGGATGCCTTCGCGTTCGGCGTCGATAGCAATCGCGTTGTCGGCGAAATCCCGCCCCATGATCGCCGCCAGACGCTCAAGCCGGATATCCAGCAGCTCACCCTGGGCCGGGGCCAAGCGCAACAAGTCGCGCTCGCCGTTATTCAGGGTAAAGCCGATTTCGGGATGGGCCAAGGAACTTCAGCCGTGCCGGCGTCGCATAAAACAGGTCGAGGACTTCGAGGCGGGTGCCGACGGGATGGGCGACCGGTACGGGTTCGCCAACGACGCCACCGGCGACACTCAGCATCCAGGCCTCGTCATCACCGCTGCGGCGACTGGTCAGGCTCAAGCGGCTGACCGCGCCGATTGAGGCCAGGGCCTCGCCGCGAAAACCGAGACTGTCAATATTTTGCAAGTCGTCGCCCGGAAGTTTTGACGTCGCATGGCGTTCGATGGCCAGCACAATTTCATCAGGTGACATGCCCTTGCCATCATCGGTGACGGTGATCTGGGTGCGACCGCCGTCACGAACCAGAATATCGATCCGACTGGCCCCGGCGTCGATGGAATTTTCGACCAGCTCTTTGACGGCCGAAGCCGGGCGCTCGACCACTTCACCGGCGGCGATACGGTTAACCAGATTTTCCGGCAATCGGCGAATTGTCATCCGGCCAAGTCCATTTTCAAGAAAAGAATCCAAGGGTCCGACTTTAACACAGAACGGCCTTAAGGAGTCGAGGTCACACCATCAGGCGTGCCGACGACAACGACAACTAGGTTAGCCGGGTCAAGCAGGCTCTTTGCCAGCTTATTGACGGCTTTCAGGGTGACCCCCTCAACCATCTTATTGCGCCGGTCAAGATAGTCGATGCCAAGATTTTCAAGCTGCATGGAAACCAATATGGAGGCGATGCCGCCGCTTGAAGTGAAGCGCAACGGGTATGAACCGACCAGATACGTCTTTGCATCCTGCAATTCAGTGGCGCTGGCACCGTTTTCGGCCATGGCCCGCCATTGGCTTTTCAGCACCTTCAAGGTTTCCCCGACGCGCGCATTGGCGGTGCCGCCGTAACCCTGAATAAGCCCGGCATGCCGTAGCGGATAAAGATAGCTGCCGATAGAATAGGCGAGGCCGCGTTTTTCCCTGATCTCTTCATACAATCTTGAGGTAAAGCCGCCGCCGCCGAGAATGTGATTAAGGACATAGCCTGCGAAAAAATCCGGATCGTCCCGTTTCAGGCCTTTCTGGGCGAAGGCGATGGCGCTTTGCGGTATGGCCATCTCGACGACTTTAATCCGCCCGGCGCTTTGGGGTTGAACCTCTTCAACGTTTACCGGCTTCGATACTGCGGGCAGACCCGAGAAGACCTCGTCGAGGCGGCGACCCAACTCTTCGCCATCGATATCGCCGACGACGCCGATCAACAAATTGTCGCGAGCCAAGCGCTGGCGGGTAAATTCCCTAAGATCATCGACCTGAATCGTCGCAATGGACTCCGGCGTACCTTCGAGCGGGCGCGCGTAGGGATGATTGGGGAACAGTTCCCTGGACAGGGCCTGCCCGGCGACGGTGTCCGGGTCTTCGGAATCGCGGCGGAGCCCGGCAAGAATTTGGCTGCGCATGCGCTCAACCGGGCCTGCGTCAAAGCGCGGCTTGATAAGCGCTGCCTTAAATAATTCGAAGGCCTGATCTTTGTTCTCGCTCAAGGTTTTAAGGCGGCCGGTGAAAGTATCCCGCCCGGCATTGAAGCGAAGCTCGACCGACAGGTCTTCCAGACGGCGTTGAAAAGACTGGCTGTCCATGTCGTCCGCCCCTTCATCAAGCAGGGCCGAGACCATATGGGCGAGCCCGGCCTTGCCAACCGGATCGAGCGCCGCACCGCCGCGAAAGGCAATGCGCATATTGATAATCGGATTAATGTGATCGCGGACCAACCAGGCCTCGATACCACCGGGACTGACCACCCGCACGACATTGACCGTATGATCGTCGGACAGCACCTTCCCTGGGACGCAAAGGACGAGCAAAGCGAGGGCCGTAAATAATACCTTCAGGTTCATTGCTGCGGCTCCCCTTCGAGCACGGCGGTCACCGAAGGCCTGCCATCAAGAACCGCCCGCGCCGCCGCATTGACCTGGGCCAAGGTCACGGCGCTTATGCGGTGCGGCCATTGTTCAACGTCTTTGACGGTTTGGCCCGAAGCCAGCGCCGCACCCAAAACCCTGGCCCCGCCGGACAGGGAATCGCGGGCATAAATCGCCTCGGCAATCATCGACTTTTTAACTCGCTCGACATCTTCCGCCTTAACCCCCTCGGCAAGCAATTTAGCCACTTCGCCTTGCATCGCCTGCTCTATGGTTTCCATACTGACTGACGGTGCGGGGGATGCGTAGAAGGTGAAACGAGAGGGGCCTAGAGAACCCGCCCCATAACCGACCCCGGCAGAGACGGCGAGTTTCTTTTCAACCACTAAAGAGCGGTAAATTTGACTGGTCGCGCCGCCGCCGATGACCCCGGAAAGAACTTCCAGTGCGTAACTGTGCAGGCTGTCGGGTCCCCCGGCAATGGAGGTATGGCGGCTGGGTGCCAGGTAAGTCCGGCTCCACGACGGCTGGCGGACCCGGGCATCTTTTAAAGAGACCCGCCGCGATGCACGCTGGGGCGGTTCGGACGGACGGCCACGCAGCAGCACTGGCGCGCCCGGAATTTTTCCATATGTTCGCTCCGCCATCGGCTTGAGCTCTGCCATGGTGATGTCACCGGCAACGACAAGGATGGCGTTTGCCGGGCTATACCATTTTTTATAAAAAGCGCGCAGATCATCGACATTTAAAGCGCGGATTTCATGCTCCCAGCCGATAATCGGGCGGCTGTAGGGGTAATTCAGGAACAATGCCGCGTTGACATGTTCATGCAAAATAGAGCCAGGATCGTTATCGGTGCGCTGGCGGCGTTCTTCAAGAACGACGAGGCGCTCGGTATCGACCTCTTTGGGGTCAAGCACCAGATTGTCCATGCGGTCGGCTTCCATGACCATCATTTCTTCCAGATGACTAACGGCGACGCTCTGGTAATAGCCCGTGTAATCGAGCGAGGTGAAGGCGTTCTCCGAACCGCCGATGCGGGCCACACTTTTTGAAAAAGCACCCGATGGATAGGTCTCGGTTCCCTTGAACATCAGGTGTTCAAGCAAATGGGCGACACCGGTCTTACCCGACGGCTCATCGGCCGCCCCGGTTTTGTACCAGACCATATGGGTGACCACCGGCATCCGGTGATTGGCAATGACCACCACTTGCATGCCATTGGCCAGGGTCATTGTTTGCGGATTGAAAACGCCATGATCGGCCGCGGCCCGCGTTGGTGCGAACAGGGCGACGCATAATATGAAGGCGAAGGAAGCGCCCGCGAGGCCGCGCCAGACAGGATTAATCGAACAAACTCCCCCAGAAGCCTTTTTCTTCTTCACCTCTGGATGTTCCGCCACTACGACGCTCTATTTTCGGTGCCGTCGTTTCCTCGATGGTGTCGCCAGCAGATTTTTTCTTGCGCATACGACGTTCTTCGACAGCCGGATCAATGACCGCGCCCTTCAGACCCGTCGTTTTCCGCCAAAACAGAATGTTGTCGGTAAAGCCTTCGTCATTGCCGCCGGACAGGGCTGCGGTCTCGCTGTTGACGATGGAACGGATATCCGGATTGGCCTGATCGGCACCGACGTTACTTAACAAGGCGCGAATGCCCGGCGTCTGATCGGCTGCGTCCTGTGCGGCCGTCTGCGCAGGGCTCGGCGGAGCTTTGCCCGTATTGGCCAGTAGTGCGTCCCTGGCATCGTTGCGCGGCGTCAGCGTTTGCGGACGGCCGGCCCCGGGTTTCGGCGGGCGTAGACCAAAATCGGGCGGCAGGCTCAAGGGTGCGCGCGAATAAACGGCAAACTCGTCGGGTGCGCGCTTATCTTCGCCAAAGACATTGCTTTGCTGCGTCGTGCAACCGCTCAACACCGGCACAGCGACAAGCAAAGCCAGCAAAATGGAAGTCTTATTCGTCATCTTTTCCGCCATCATCTTCATCAGTGCCTGTTTTATTCTGATCTGGCCCCGCAAACAAGGAGTCTAGCACTAAAATGACCGCGCCGACAGTAATCCCTGCATCGGCGACATTGAATGCCGGCCAGTGATAGTCGCCAATATAGACGTCAAGGAAGTCCGCAACCGCGCCAAAATTGATGCGGTCGATGACATTGCCA
>CBFDEA010000170.1:0-5063 GCA_965603695.1 uncultured Rhodospirillaceae bacterium
CCGGCAAGTCCTATCTGGATGTCATGCAGGCCCTGGAGGACTTGGGGATTGATCGGGACTACGCCGCCGAACTGGGTTTAAGAATCTATAAAGTCGGCATGCCGTGGCCGTTAGAGCGCGACGGCGTGCGCAATTTCGCTGACGGGCTGGAGGAAATTCTTGTCGTCGAGGAGAAACGCGCGGTCATCGAAAACCAGTTGAAGGAACAGCTTTACAACTGGCGCGAAGACGTCCGCCCGCGGGTCGTCGGTAAGTTTGACGAAAAAGGCGACTGGGTGCTGCCATCGGCTTTCGAGCTTTCACCAGCCCGCATCGCCAGGGTCATCGCCGCCCGTCTGGAAAGATTCATCACCAGCCCACGGATCATCGAACGCCTCGCCTTCCTGGAACAAAAAGAACAAGAATTGCAAGCCACGACACCGAGCGACATCATCCGCTTGCCCTATTTCTGCGCCGGTTGCCCGCATAATACCTCGACTGTCGTTCCCGATGGATCAAAGGCTGCCGCTGGCATCGGCTGCCATTACATGGTCACCTGGATGAACCGCGACACCGTCACCTTCACCCAGATGGGTGGCGAAGGGGCCAACTGGAATGGCCTCTCCCCATATGTTGAAACCAAACACATGTTCGTCAATCTGGGCGATGGCACTTATTTCCATTCCGGCCTGCTGGCCATCCGCGCCGCCGTCGCCTCCAAGGTCAACATCACCTACAAAATTCTTTTCAATGACGCCGTCGCCATGACCGGTGGCCAACCCCATGACGGGCCGCTTGATGTCTCGATCATCACCCGCCAGGTTTCCGCCGAAGGGGCAAAGCGGATCGTCGTTGTTTCCGACGAGCCCGATAAATATCCCAAGGACAGCAATTTCGCAGCCAACGTTTCTTTCCATCATCGCGACGATCTCGACGCCGTGCAACGAAGCTTGCGAGAAGTCGAAGGTGTCAGCGTTATGGTCTTCGACCAGACCTGCGCCGCCGAGCTACGGCGTCGCCGCAAGCGCGGACAGGCCAACGACCCGGACCAGCGTATTTTCATCAATGACGCCGTCTGTGAAGGCTGCGGCGACTGCGGTGCCAAATCCAACTGTGTCGCCATTACCCCGCTGGAAACCCCGCTCGGACGCAAGCGCGCCATCGACCAGTCATCGTGCAACAAGGATTTTTCCTGCCTTAAGGGTGAATGTCCAAGTTTCGTCAGCGTCTCCGGCGCAACGGTGCGCAAGACCACCGGCGAAGGCGTCGGCAGCGTTTCTTTCGCCGACTTGCCAACCCCCGAACTGCCCTCCATCGACAGCCCCTACAGCATGGTCGTCACCGGCATCGGCGGCACCGGAGTGGTCACCATTGGCGCACTGCTTGGCGTCGCCGCCCATATTGAAGGCAAGGGGGTGAGCGTTCTCGATCAAACCGGCCTGGCCCAGAAGAACGGCGCGGTGATGAGCCATATCCGCATCGCCGCCCGGGCCGACGACATTCACGCCACCCGCATATCGGCTGGTGGCGCTAATCTTCTGCTCGGCTGCGACATGGTCACTTCCGGCGGCTTCGACTCATTGGGCAAGTTGAGTGCCAGCCACACCCGGGCCGTGATCAACAGCCACCAGACCATGACCGCCGCCTTCACCAGCAACCCCGATCTTGAATTCCCCGTCCAGCGGTTGCGCAAGGATCTGATCGAAACGACTGCGCAAGCCGACTTCATCGACGCCAGCACGCTGGCCACAGGATTGCTCGGCGATAGCCTCGCCTCGAACCTGTTCACCGTCGGCTACGCCTTTCAGAAGGGCTGGCTGCCGCTCAGTGCGGAGGCCATCGAGCAGGCCATTACCATCAACGGCGTCGCCATCGATTTCAACAAGCAATCCTTCCTGTGGGGCCGCCGCGCCGCCCATGATCTGGCGGCGGTGGAAAGCCTTGTCGGCCCGCATCCAGGCGACGAAGAAGAAGAAGCGCCGACACCTGAACAAATGATGGCCTTCAGGGTCAATGAACTCACCGCCTATCAGAACGCCGCTCACGCCGCCCGTTACAGCGCCCTGATCGAGCGCATAAGCCGGATTGAGACCGAAAAGACCCCGGCCTTAAGTGGCCTCAGTCAGGCGGTCGGCGAAAGCTATTTCAAACTGCTGACCAACAAGGACGAATACGAAGTCGCCCGCCTGTTCAGCGATGGCCGCTTTGAGAAACGCCTGAGCGAGCAGTTCGAAGGACCGTTGAAGCTGAGCTTCCATCTTGCGCCGCCGCTCATGGGAAGTCGCAAAAGAGTCTTCGGATCGTGGATGATGCGCACCTTCAAGCTGCTTGCCGGATTGAAGGGGCTACGCGGAACGGGCTTCGATATCTTCGGCTATAGCGCCGAGCGCAAGCTTGAAGGCAAAATCACCAGCGACTACGAAAACCTGCTTGATGAAATATGCCAGAACCTGAGCCCGGAAAATCACGCGGATGCCGTCGCCCTGGCCGCCCTGCCCCTGTCCATTCGCGGCTTCGGCAGCGTCAAACAGCGGGCCGCAGATGAAGCCGAAGAGGCGGGGACGCGCCTGTTGGAAAGCTTCCGTAAAGGTCTATGACAGGACGATGTTATCGGCAGTGAAGTCGTAAGTTGCGCTCGTCACCGTATCGGCCACATCGATGGTAAAGTCGACGGTGTTGTCGGCATTATTATCAACATGAATCTGCATATTGCCGCTGACATTGACCAGCGCAATACTGTTCGAAGCATCCAGGGCCGTCCCCAGGGTGGCATTGGCCGTAAGGCCGCTCAATAGGGTGCCTCCCGTTGACAGTAAGCCTTCCATGGCCACCGTCATGTCGACGATGTCACCGGCTGCGGCGTTGGTGGTGTCGATCGCGCCTGTCGCCATATCGCCGGAATTCAGGGCCGTCGCCGTGTAGATGAACGTATCGGCACCAGTGCCGCCATTCAGGGTGTCGTTACCGGTGCCGCCGGTTATCTTCGCGCCGACGGAACCGCTGATGGTGATCGTGTCATTTCCGGCGAAGCCCTGAAAATTGACTGCCGCCGTGCCCGACACAGTCAAGATATCGGCCCCGGTGCCGCCATAAATGGTTTCGACATTGGCGACGCTCAGCGTGTTGCCACCGTCGGCCAGTCTCAGGACGTCGGTGCCCGCACCGAGATCGACGCTCCCCGAAGCCTGCGCCACACCCAGCGTGACATAATCATTCCCGGTGCCGCCGGTAATGGTTTCGGTGTTTGAAACGGTTAGTACGTTGGTTGCGTTGGCCAGGGTCAGGCTGTCGGTGCCGCCGGCAAGGTCGATATGGGTGGCGGTGACGCTGGCATCGAGGACGATGGATTCGTTGGCTGCGGTGCCGCTCAGGGTGGTCACGCCGACGGCATTGCCCGACGCGTCGTAACGCTGGGCGTAAACGCCCCAACTGGATAAGTCCTGACCATTGGAATGCCAGGAGACGATAAATCCGCCGTCTTCCAGGGCTGCAACATCGGGCCATTCCTGTCCGCTGGTCTTGTAGGTGTTGATGGTAAACTCGGTTCCCACCACGGCACCGGCGGCCGTAAAAATCTGGCCAGTAATGTCGGTGTTGCCGCTTGATCCATCATGCCAGGTGGCAACAAAGTCGCCATTCTTAAGCGCCGCCAGACGGGGTGGCCCCTGTTCGCCTTGGGTCGTGGTATTCAAGCGGAATGCCGAAACCACATTGACCCCGGCGCTTGTCAATATCCGGGCATACGCGCCGCCACTGCTGCCGTCCTGGCCGTTGGAATACCAGCCAACGACGATGTTGCCGTTGGTCAGTTCAATGGCTGTTTCATGATAGTCAGCATATGCTGTCGTCGTATAGTCAGAACTTGCTATCGCCGTGTTGACTTGGAATTCCGCCACCGTTTCGACACCCGAACTGTCAAAGAATCGTCCCATTATTTCGTGGTTGCTGTTGAGGGCAGGATCGTTTGACCAGAAACTGGCGAAGCCGCCATTGGAAAGGGCTAAAAGGCTCGGCATCCATTGTGAACCGGCGGTGCTGGTATTGATCAAGAACTCCGATCCGACACTGACTCCGCTATCGGTCATGCGTTGGCCGTAAACTCCATAAGTTCCGGTAACATCCTGTCCCGCAGACTGCCAGGCAAAGATCAGGTCACCGCCGGTGAGTTGAGTCACAGTGCTCTGTGCCTGCTCGGCTGTAGTGTAGGTATTAACCACAAGTTCGCCCGTTATCGCAGTTCCTGTATTGTCGTAAAGACGGGTCATGGCGGCCCATCCATTGGTATCAGCGACATCCTGCTGATAGGAATGCCAGGTGATGGCGAACCCGCCATTTGCAAGCCCAATGACCGAGTTTTGAGTGTAATAGGTTGCGGCCTGATCGCCCGCCGTTGTTGTGTTGACCGGGAACTCGTTCCCCACCGTATTGCCCGCTGCGTCATAGCGCTGTCCATAAACGCCGACGCCTGATGCATCCGGGCTCTTCCAAACGGCGATGTAGCCGCCATCCTTCAACGCGGCGACATTGCTCCACGATTGCTCCCCGGTGGTCGTCGTGTTGACCAGGAATTCCCCGGCGGCGTGGGAAACGTTTAAGGTTGTGTCGCCGAATTGTAAGCTTTCGACGTTGCTCACGGTATCGGTGCCGTCATCGCCCGATGTGGTGGTCGCCGTGTCGGTGACGGTAATCGTGCCGGTCGCCGAATTGATGCCCAGGCTATAGCCCGCGTGAGCCCCGGCGAAGACCGCCGTATCGGTGCCAGCACCGCCGTCGATGGTATCGTTACCGGCACCACCGGTGATGCTGTCATTACCGGCGGCAGAATAGATGGTGTTGGCGATGGTTCCGGTGTTGGTGATGGTGTCGGCCCCACTGCCGCCATAAATTTTTTCGACGTTGGCGACGGAGACTGAATTGGTGCCGTCGGCCAGCTTCAGGGTATCGGCCCCGGCGCCAAGATCGATGCTGCCAGAAGCCTGTGCCGCACCCAATGTCACATAATCCTTGCCGGTACCGCCGGTAATGGTTTCGGTGTTTGAGACGGTTAGCACGTTGGTAGCGTCGGCCAGGGTCAGGCTGTCAAC
>CBFDEA010000171.1:0-5038 GCA_965603695.1 uncultured Rhodospirillaceae bacterium
CGACCAGGGTCGCCAATGCTTCGCCTTCTATGTCTTCGGCGATAATCAGCAGCGGACGTGAAGACTGAACAATGCTTTCCAGGACCGGCAGCAGGGGCTGCAGGGTGGACAGCTTGGATTCATGGATCAGGATGAACGGGTTTTCCATCTCGCAGGTCATTTTGTCGGCGTTGGTGACAAAATAAGGTGAGGTGTAACCGCGATCGAACTGCATGCCTTCGACGACGTCGAGTTCGGTCTCAAGTCCCTTGGACTCTTCAACCGTGATGACGCCTTCATTGCCGACACGTTCCATAGCTTCGGCAATCTTGCCGCCGATGTCGGTGTCACCGTTGGAAGAAATGGTGCCGACCTGAGCAACTTCGGCGCTCGTCGAAACTTTCTTCGAACGCTTCTTGATGTCTTTGATGACAGACTCAACAGCGAGGTCGATGCCGCGCTTCAGGTCCATCGGGTTCATGCCAGCGGCAACCGCTTTGACGCCTTCGCGAACGATGGATTGGGCCAGAATGGTGGCCGTCGTGGTGCCGTCGCCGGCTTCGTCGTTGGTCCGGGAAGCGACTTCCTTGACCATCTGTGCGCCCATGTTTTCGAACTTGTCGGCCAGTTCGATTTCCTTGGCGACGGTAACGCCATCCTTGGTGATGCGCGGTGCGCCGAACGATTTGTCCAGGACAACGTTACGGCCCTTGGGTCCCAGCGTCACCTTGACGGCGTTGGCCAGGATGTCGACACCGGCAAGCATACGCGTGCGGGCGTCAACACTGAATTTAACTTCTTTAGCAGCCATTTTTAAAGTTCCTTAATCTGGCTAGATCAAACGGCATTAAATTGGGTTCAATTAAATGCAGATTTTTTGATCGGTATTAAAGAGATAGGGCAACTCATCTGCGTTTCATTAACGCAGGTTGCCCTAAAAATTATTTCTTCTTCTTCTTTGCGACGACTTCGATGACGCCGAGAAGATCGGATTCTTTCATGATCAACAGGTCTTCCCCGTCAACCTTGACTTCGGTGCCGGACCATTTGCCGAAAAGCACCATGTCGCCGGCTTTGACGTCAAGGGCGACAATGGTGCCGTCGTCACGGCGTGCGCCGGATCCGACTGCGACAACCTTACCTTCGCTGGGTTTTTCCTGAGCGGTATCGGGGATAATGATGCCGCCGGCGGTTTTTTCTTCCTGCTCAACGCGTTTAACCAACACGCGATCATGCAGAGGCCTGAATTTCATCGTTCATACTCCGTAGAACTAATTGATAAATAACAAGAAAAGAGCGCCTGTTAGCACTCCTTCCACTCGAGTGCTAAGGATTTAGGGGTGTTTGCCGCCGCTGTCAAGGTTGCTGCGCTTAATTTTACTTATTTAAGGATGGCCGGGTCGGCGAGCACCTGGGGAGTGTCCAGGACAATCAGGGAACGACCACGGTAAGCTTGTCCGTAAACCGGTGTCGTTGTGACAGGGATTTCGTCGCGAACAAAAATCAGGCGGCCCTGGGGGTTTTCGGCGAGCCAGTTCTCCAGGTCCGGGTCCTGCAAGCCGACGACGGTGATCGGCGCGATCAAGCGACCCAGGAAGTTGAACTGACCATGGTATTTGCCAAGGAAGGCAAGCGGGGTGCCGGCGCGTTGCCATTGCCCGAGCTTCTCGGACAGCGGTTTCAAATCGAAGCGCTCGGCCAGCGCCGGTCGCAGGCTCAGGTGAATGCCGACTACCAGCGCCATGGACAGGATGCTTAAAGTTGCCAGACGTCCCATCAGGCTGGTCCATGAACGGGTCAGTATAAAAGCGCTGAAAGCAAGCAATGCCACGATCAATCCCCAGATGAAATCTATTTCCCTGAGCGCGACGGGCAGGTCTAACAGGTCGGCGATAAAGGGTGCCGCGGCCATGGCCAGGCCAAGGATGATAAACAGAGCGACCGGTAGGTGCAGTCCGGTGCGCCACCAGGAAGACTGATCGGGGGCGCCGTCAAAATGATCGGCAAGCATGCGGCCCAGAATCAATGCCAAGGCCGGGAAGACGGGCAACAGATAATGCCATTGCTTGCCACTGATCGCCGAAAAGGTAATCAGGGCGGGGATAAACCAGACCAGGCAGAAGCGGATGGCGTTGTCTTTATGGGTATCAAGCAAGCCGCGGAGCGACCGCCAGCAAGCAGGCCACAGCGTCCACGGCAACACCAGGCCGGGCAGGACGGCGAGGAACCACCACCACGGACGACCATGGGCGAAGCTATCAACCATGCGCCCGGCCGATTGGCCCCAGAAGATGGCGTTTCGGTATTCTTCACCGCCGGCAATTGCCGCCGGGATAGCCCAGGCCAAGCCGATGGCGACACCACCGAGAACGGCGAAGCCAACGCCGCTGTACCATTTTTTCCAACCGCGGCTCCACATGGTTGTCTCGACATCTTCAGGGCTCTGCGTCGGTGCCCAAAGGGGGGCCAGCAGGGCGACCGGCAGGGTCGATAACAGGATTGCCGGACCCTTCGCCAAGACACCAAGGCCAATGGCCACAGCCAGCCAGATGAAGCCGCCGCCACTATTGGTCTGCCAGGCGCGGATAATGCCTAACATCGCTAGTAGGGCGCAGAAGGCAAGCAGCATATCGAACATGGTAAGGGTCGTGAACAAGGTCCAGAACAGGCAGCCGAACAAAATCAGCGGTGCCGCAACGGCGACGACTTGACGGCTCGGCCACAGACGCCGGGCAAGCGCTGCGGTCAGGAACAGGCTGGCCAGGCCGAACAAGGGGGCGACCAGCCGGGGCCACCATTCATTGACACCGAAGGCGGCCCAACCGGCATGCATTAACCAGAATAATAAGGGCGGTTTGTGACTGTAGGGTGCGCCGTTCAGATGCGGAACCAGGAAATTTTTGTCGCGCCACATTTCCCAGGCGACGGCCAGATAGCGGGTTTCATCGACGGGTAGAAACGGCCGGAATTTCAGCATCACCGCCATCATCGCCAACCACAACCCTGTCCATAACAGGGCATAGCCAGTGGCCGACAGACGGCTCTGCGAAGCCTCTCCGGTCATGGTTGACTGGCCTTGCCGGGATTGCTTTCGCCGCTTAAGTCGACGCCCAATTCGCGTTCGATCCGCTCGTCGAAGGATTTGCCATGACGGTATTTGCGAAACAGGTAGACGCCAAGGAAGCCCGATAGCACAAACAGGATGACGCTGATGGCGATGCGCAATTCAGGCTCGACGCTGAAGCCGCTGCCGACCAGGGCGAAAATGAAAGTCTGCGGCAGGTAGCCGATGGCCGAGCCCAGGAAAAAAGACAAGGCCCCGACGCTCGATACCCCGGCCGCCAGATTGGTCACAACATTGCTGCCCAGGGGCAATAGGCGAATAAGCAAGGTCATGCTCAAGGGATTGTCGTGCAGAAAGTCGTCGATGCGTTGAACCCTGCCGGGAAAACGGCCGATAACGAACGCCCGGCCCATGACACGGGCATAGAAAAAGGCACCAACGCAGCCCAGGAGAGTCGCCAACATTGCCAGCGCCGTTCCCTCAAGCAGGCCAAAAGCGTAGCCGGCAAGAAAACAGATGATCTGACGGGGCAGGCCGACGGCGGTGAACAACATGCCGACACCGACAAACAACAACTCGCCGGTGAAGCCCTGACCACGGATGTCGCTATCGATCCAGGCCTTGTCGATGGACGAGCCAAGGCCACTGGCTTTCAGGGCGTAGCCGATGGCAACCAGTGAAGCGATCAAGATCAGACCACGAAACAAGATTTTGGCGGTCATTGCTGCTCGGCCTTCGGCGGCTTGGGGTTGTTGTTTATATTTAATTCCCGGGCTTCGGGATGGCTGGCGCGGCGCAACAGCCAAAGCACCCCGAACAGATCGACAATGCCGACTTTCAGGCGATCCCAAGTGCCGTAATTGGAAATGCCGCGTTCGCGGGCGCGGTGGTTGACGGCCAGCGAGATCACATTGCCGCCCCGGCGGATCATCAAGGCCGGCAGGAAGCGGTGCATGTGATCGAAATGCGGCATGTCCATGAAGGCCGCGCGGGTAAACACCTTCAGGCTGCATCCCGTATCAGGGGTGTCGTCGCTCAAAAGTCTGGAGCGAACACCATTGGCGATTTTCGACGAATACCGTTTGATCCAGGTATCCCGGCGCTTGGCGCGCAGGCCTGCAACCAGTAAGCGGTCGCGGTCGGGGGCCCCTTTAAGGGCCGAAAAGAGAGCCGGAATATCGGCTGGATCGTTTTGCCCGTCGCCGTCCAGGGTGGCGATCACCGGGGCCCGGGCGGCCTTGATGCCGGTCGTGATGGCGGCGCTCTGACCGCAACATTTGGTATGGCTTAAAACCCGCAATTGCGAGCATTCGGCCTTGATATCAAGTAGTTTTTCAACGCTGTCGTCCGAACTGCCGTCGTCAATGTAAATGATTTCGTAATCGCCGCAGGCAGCATCCAGGGCGGCGCGAATTTCGGCAATCAACACGGCCAGATTCTCGGTCTCGTTATGGACGGGGACGACGACAGCCAATTCCGGCTGGCCCGATGCGGTGTCGTGTTGGTTTGGATCAATCATTGTTAACGGGTCGCTTAAGGTCAGGTGAACAGAACCGATACTTAACATTGGGGGCCGGTTCGGCAAAGTTCTTTCCTAATTATTCGGGCAGTTGCAGGTTGCTCCTGTTTCGTTCGTCAGCCACGACAATCAGCCATCACTCATTTTTTACTTGGACTCGACGCCGGGAAGTTTATGCTCTTTTGAAAGATTGTAGATAAGAAGACTGGAGCGACAATTGGATTATACGGAATCGCTTGAACAGGCTGCTGAATATGGGAATTCAGCCCTGGAAATGATGAAAAAGAACGGAATTCCAGCGAATCCGGACAATTTTACGGTTTGGTTCAATTATTTTTCCGGTCATATCCCCGACCTGAAAAGAGCTCTCGATATCCTGATCGACAACGATCAGGAATTTGTCGAGAAGCACAATCAGGAAATTTACAAAAGGTTTTTCACCTTCGAAACAGAAACGCTGGCCATCGGCGAGGCGG
>CBFDEA010000172.1:0-5018 GCA_965603695.1 uncultured Rhodospirillaceae bacterium
CTACAAATTGAACAGGATCTCTCTAAGGAAAAGATTCTTGAGCTTTACCTCAACGAAATTTACCTTGGCTTCGGTTCTTACGGCGTGGCGGCGGCGGCATTGAACTATTTCGACAAGCCGCTGGCAAAATTGACCATCGCCGAAGTCGCCTATCTGGCGGCCCTGCCCAAAGCACCGAACAACTATCATCCGGGGCGCCATATGGAGGCCGCAATCGCCCGCCGCAACTGGGTCATCGGACGGATGCTCGAAGACGCCATTATAACCGCCGACGAAGCCAGCCTGTCCCAGGCCGAACCGCTGGTGACGCGCCAACGCTCGGAAACCCAATTCGTCACAGCCGCATTCTTCGCCGAAGAGGTTCGCCGCGAACTGGCCGAACGCTACGGCGAGAAAGAGCTCTACAAAGGCGGCCTGTCAGTGCGCACTTCCCTGAATCCCAAATTTCAGGAGATCGCCGACAGGGCCATGCAAAAAGGCCTGCAAGCCTATGACCGCCGCCACGGCTGGCGCGGCCCTTTGACGCACCTTGAAGAGGCAGCATCGGCGCAACCCTTGCAGCAAAGGCTGGCTGCCATCGAACCGGTTCCGGGCTTGGGCAAATGGCGGATGGCCGTGGTCCTGGAAGTAACCGACGCCGCCGCCCTCATTGGCAAGGCCGACGGGAGCACGGGGCACATTCCACTGGCTCAACTTAAGTGGGCCAGGGCCTGGGCCGAAAAAGAAAAACTGGGAGCAAAAGTGCGTCGCCCTGGCGATGTCCTGGCCGTCGGCGACGTTGTCGCCGTCGAGGCCCTGCTTGTCGACAAAGATGGCAATCTCTACCCGGAAGGCACCCACGCGCTCAGGCAAATTCCCGAAATTGAAGGCGCATTGGTCGCCCTTGATCCCCATACAGGGCGGGTATTGGCGATGTCCGGCGGCTACGATTACGCATTAAGCCAATTCAACCGGGTGACCCAGGCGAAACGCCAACCGGGTTCGGCGTTCAAGCCTTTCGTCTATCTGGCGGCGCTCGATTCAGGCTACACGCCTTCGACCCTGATCCTCGACGCGCCGTTCGTCATTGACCAGGGGCCGGGGTTGCCAAAATGGCGACCCGCCAACTACACCAAGAAATTTTACGGCCCCAGCACCATGCGCCTGGGGATAGAAAAATCCCGCAACCTGATGACCGTGCGCCTGGCCCAGGCCGTCGGCATGGACAAGATTTCCGAGTACGCCACACGTTTTGGCGTGACCGACAAAATGCCCGAACAGTTGGCCATGGCCCTGGGTGCCGGCGAGACAACGCTGCTCCGCCTGACGGCGGGCTACGCCATGTTGGTCAACGGCGGCAAGAAAATCAGACCGGCCCTGATCGATCGCATTCAGGACCGCCACGGCAACAAGGTTCTCAGCCACGACGAGCGCACCTGCCGCGATTGTCGGGCGGCTTTCTGGACCGGCCAACCGGTACCGATATTGCCCGATCCACGCAAACAACTGACCGATCCCGCCAGCGCCTACCAGATTGTTTCCATGCTCAAAGGCGTGGTCGAGCGCGGCACCGGTCGTTCTATTCGCGCCGTCGGCAAGCCGCTTGGTGGCAAAACCGGGACCACTAACAAAAGCGTCGATGCCTGGTTTATCGGCTTCTCGCCGGATTTGGCCGTTGGTGTCTTTACCGGCTTCGACAAGCCAAGGTCCTTGGGCCGTCGTGAACAGGGGGCTTCCGTCGCCGCCCCTATTTTCCGCGACTTCATGCGCGAGGCCCTGTCCGACAGCGCCGTGACGCCGTTCCGAATTCCACCTGGAATCCGGATGGTCAGGGTCAACGCAACGAGCGGTCAACCAGCGGCAAGCGGCGAAAAGAGGGTCATCCTGGAAGCCTTCAAGCCGGGAACCGTTCCATCGGGCCAAGCCCAGGTGTTGCGCGGCATAAGCTCCCTCGGCGGTGCGCCGGCGAGTGGCACCGGTGGATTGTATTGATCGCCCATCGGGGTTAGAACGGGTGGACCATCATCAAAACCTAAGCGAAAGAAACAACAACATGCGCGCCGAAATCGCAGCCCTGACCCAGGAAATCAAACAGTCGTTGGAACTGTTGAGGAGGCATCTTTGACTACGACAATGCCGGACGCCGCCTGGAAGAACTGAACGCCTTATCGGAAAGCCCCGATTTCTGGAATGATTCGACACGCGCCCAGACCCTGATGCGTGAGCGAACCGGCCTGGAGGATGGCCTTAAGGCCATCGACGACTTAAGCCAGGAGCTTGCCGACAATGTCGAGCTTCTGGAAATGGGGGAAGCCGAAGGGGACGACGAGATTATCGCCGAAGCCGAAGCAGCCCTGGAAAGTGCCCACAAAACCGCCGCTAAAGCGGAATTGCAGACGCTGCTGTCCGGCGAGGTCGATGCCAACGACGCCTACCTGGAAGTCCACGCCGGGGCCGGCGGCACCGAAGCCCAGGATTGGGCGGAGATGCTGCTGCGCATGTATACCCGCTGGGCCGAAAGCAAAGGCCACAAAGTCGAATGGCTGGAAGAAAGCGCCGGCGAAGAAGCCGGTTTAAAATCCTCGACGGTGAGGATTTCCGGTCACAATGCCTACGGCTGGCTGAAGACCGAAAGCGGCGTTCACCGCCTGGTCAGGATATCGCCTTACGATTCCAGCGCCCGCCGCCACACCAGCTTTTCCTCGATCTGGGTTTACCCGGTGATCGACGACGCCATCGATATCGAAATTCTCGACAAGGATTTACGGGTCGATACCTACCGCGCCTCGGGCGCCGGTGGCCAGCACATCAACAAGACCGACAGCGCCGTGCGGATCACCCATCTGCCGACCAACATCGTCGTCCAGTGCCAGAACGACCGCTCCCAGCACAAAAACCGGGCCGCCGCCATGAGCATGCTGAAGGCCCGCCTCTACGAAGCGGAAATTCAAAGACGCGAAGACGAAACCCAGGCCTCCCACGAGGCCAAGTCAGACATCGGCTGGGGACACCAGATCCGCTCCTACGTCCTGCAACCCTACCAGATGATCAAGGACCTGCGGACCGACGTCGAAACCTCCAACACCCAAGGCGTGCTCGACGGCGATCTCGACGACTTCATGGCCGCCGCCCTGGCCGCGCGGGTTAAGGGGAATGAGGAAGAGGGGGCTTAAGCTCCGCTCATTTAAGGTACTAGCCCCTCATTAGAGTTGTTGTCCCTCAAGCGCCGGGCGGGTCTGTGACCCTTGGCTCGCCGCATAAGCGGCGGCCCGCAGTCGCGGGCTTGGGGAGACACATTCTTAAAGGCAGTTGTTGCCTCCTCATTTAAGGTACAGGCCCCTCAGGCGCCGGGCGGGTCTGTGACCCTTGGCTCGCCGCATAAGCGACGGCCCGCAGTCGCGGGCTTGGGGAGACTATTCATAAGGAACAGGATTCAGTTCTTCTCACCATTTGAGTCTTGGCTTCCAGAGGCCCAGCCAAGCGAACGGAGTGAGCGCCCGGCGCTTGAGGGGCTTGAACACTAATGAGGGGCTTGAGCCCTTAAAGCAGTAAAAAATTCCTTTTTACTGCAACAAGATTTCCCTGAACAACACGCCTTCGACCTTCACTTCGCCCATCACATCGGTGACGATTTTGGTGATGCCGTTGCGCATGTTTTCGGTGCCCGGGCCGCCGGCCACATCGGCGCGCGTCTGCGAGCGCAGATAGCCCTGCATCTTGTCGACAATTTTCAGTTCCTGGGCGGCCAATAGCGGCAGGTCGCGGGTGACGATTTCGACGACGACCTTAAGCTTGATGTAATTGGTGCGGTTGGCACTTTTCTTCAGGTCAACGACCAATTGCGGGAATTCATGGTAGACGAGCGGTCCGGGCGGCACGACGACGACCTCTTCGGGTACATCCTCACCGCCGCCAAAAAGACCCATGAAGTAAGCGCCGGCACCACCGCCGCCAAGCAACAGGACAACGACGCCGATAATCAGGAACAGCTTTTTCTTACTTCCCCCTGATTCTTCCTCGCCTTCTTCTTCGTCTTCTTCGACTTCGTCTTCTTCGTCACTCATCTATTTTCGTTCCCTGCCCAATCGGCTCGTATATTTAATTAATCTATTATAACCATGAGCGGCATTTTCGCTAAGCGTTTATAATGCTTGCAAAGTTGCCAACACCGCCTCGGCGTGACCCTTGACCTTCACTTTATGCCAAATCTCCCTGACGACACCCTGAGCATCGATGAGAAATGTCGCCCGTTCGATGCCCATATATTCCCGCCCGTAGAGTTTTTTCAAGATCCACACGCCATAAGCCGCGCACAGGGTTCCTTCCTCGTCCGATAACAGCGCGAAGGGAAGATCGTTCTTGGCCTTGAAGTTGTCATGCCGCTTGACGCTGTCCTTCGACGCCCCCAGGACAACCGCGCCGGCCTTCTTGAAACTGTCGTGAAGGTCGCGGAAATCCTTAGCCTCGTTGGTACACCCCGGGGTGCTGTCTTTGGGATAGAAATACAAAACGACGTTCTTGCCCTTAAGCTCTTTAAGCGACAGCGTGCCGCCGCCGTCGGTTGGCAAGGCAAAGGCCGGGGCTTTGTCTCCGGGGTTGAGGGTCATGGGGTCGTCTCCTTGGTTTGTTGTAATTGCATCGCCGGTTCGTCGATGATCGCATTAAAAACCTTAAGCACCGTCGTCGCCGTTTGCGCCATCTTTTCCTTCAAGGCGGCGGAGTCGCCAGCGCCACCAATTTCGGCCAGCTTTTTCAGCAGGCTTTCGGGAATATCGTGGTCGCGGCGCTGGCGTAATTGACGTGGGATGGTCAGCCGCAACATGCCTTGCAAGGCTTGCCACAAGTCCAGGGCCTGGGTCAGTTGAGCGCAGGCATCGGCATCGAGCAACCCCTCGCCAGCCAGATTCTCCAGCGCCGTCCTGGTATCACGGGCAAGGATAGCGGGGTGATCGTGGGCGTGGCGCAATTGCAGGTATTGGCAAATAAATTCAACATCGACGAGGCCACCGCGGATATGTTTGACGTCCCAGATAAAATCC
>CBFDEA010000173.1:0-4989 GCA_965603695.1 uncultured Rhodospirillaceae bacterium
CAGAGAGGAAAAACCGCAAGCGCCTATCTGCTTGCCGACCTGGGCCACCACATGGCCGATGCCGTCGGCTTGCAGTTGCTGTGGGAAAGGCCCCTGTTGCTGAACGTATTGTCCCTGACCATCGCGGAAGGCCTTGTCGATATCGCCGGGGCCGCCCGGATTGATGACCTTGATCTTGTCGTAGTCGATGCCAGCCTTGTGGCAGGCGTACTTGAACATGGCCAGCGGCTGACCGCCACCGAACAGCACCGCCTCGGCCCCTTCAAGCTTGTCCCAGCTGAAGGCGGGGTCGGGGTCGCGGGCGGTCAGGAAAAAGCCGTCCATCTCGTTGACTTGGGCAAAATGAGCGATACCCTGGGTTTCACCCCTCGATGCCGGACCGAAACCCTGGCTCAGGGCCGATTGAACGACGTGCGCCGAGCCATCTTCCAGGGCGGTGATCGCCGACACCCCCGGCGGCGACACGGACCACTGCGGCTTCAGCCCTTCGGCCTCGAGAAAGCCACCGGACATGGTCGAGATCAGCGGTGAATAAAACGCCGAAAACAGGGTGAATTGAATATTTATCGGCGTCATCTGCATTCCTATAAAATAATTGGCGCATACGCGTCTGGACAGGGCGGTGGCGATACAGCCTGATTTTTCTTCCAGGTTGCGCACTCCCTAACTATCATACGGGATCATCCGGAAAACAATATTTAAGGACAAGAACGTGACCAGCAAAACCGCCAGACATTCCCTGAAGGCTTTTTTTTGCGCCGTGTTGTTGATCGGCCTTGCCGCCTGTAGCGATAAGCCGCCATCGGACATCAAGGCGCAAACCGTTATCGATGCTATTACCGGCAACGACGAGGAGGCCTGGAACGCGGTACGTTCGCAGAAAATACGCTGGCAGGGCAAAGTCGTTCGAACTCTGATGATTCATGGCGACGATTTTATTGAGGAACACTATCTGCGCTTCGATCCAGGCTTCGGCCCGGGGGCGCTCGGCGAAGTCAAGATCGATGCCTCGCAGGCCAAACTCTTAAAGCCGGGGCAACCAGTGAGCGTGACGGCGCTGATTCTGTCATACGAAAAAGAAAACCTACTGACCATCGTCAAGCTCGGTTCCGGCAAGGTCGAATAAGCACCCCGACACGCTCCAACCACGACAAAACCTCGAAAAAGTATCCTTTCGTCGACTTATGACATTGTGCACAATAACAAAAGATCACCGGCAGGGTCGGCCCTGCCCCTATACGCATAAAGGAATGTCATGAAAGTCGTCATTACCGGTGGGACCGGCTTTATCGGTCTCTCCATCTGCCGTCGCCTGCTCGAAATCGCCAGCCTGACCGGCCCTTCAGGGAAACCGGAGGCCATCGACAGTATCGTCCTGTTCGACGCCGCCCTGCCCGCCACGCGCCCGCACGGCCTGGATGAGCGCGTTGATATGGTCGGCGGCGATATCGCCAACCAAAACACCGTCAGCGCCCTGATCGACCGTGACGACATATCGGTGTTTCACCTGGCCTCTGTTGTTAGCGGCGGCGGCGAGAAGGACTTCGATTTGGCCATGCGGGTCAATCTGGATGGCGGCAGGCATATCCTGGAAGCCGCCCGGGCACGCGCCGGAACGCCGCGGGTGGTGTTCGCAAGCTCGGTCGCTATTTACGGCGGCGAGGCCATGCCCGACGTTGTCTTCGACACCACCAAGGCGGTTCCGCAAACCACCTACGGCATGACCAAGGTGATCGGCGAGTTGATGATCAACGACTACACCCGCAAGGGCTTCATCGACGGCCGCACGGCCCGGCTGCCGACGGTCATCATCCGCCCCGGCACCCCCAACGCCGCGGCTTCAAGCTTTTGCAGCGGCCTGTTCCGCGAACCCTTACAAGGCCAGCCCTGCGTCTTGCCGGTCGACAGATCGACGCGGATGCCGCTGATCGGCTACCGCAACTGCATCGAGGGCTTCATCGCCCTGCACGAGGTCGATGGCGACAAGCTCGGCAGTGACCGGGCGCTCAACCTGCCCAGCCTGGACTGCACGGTCGCCGATATGGTCGCCGCCGTAACCAGGGTAGCGCAGGCACGCGGCATTGAACTGGGCCCCATAACCGACAGCCCGGACGCGACCATCGGCGCCATCGTTTCAAGTTGGGCAACAAGGATGAATTCCGAGCAGGCATTGAACCTGGGGCTGCCCGCAGACGAAAGCCTGGAGCAGGTGGTCGAAGACTTTATCGACGATTTTCTTACCGCCTGAACCTGAACGCCAGATTAACGAGACCCTCATAAAGCGTTCAGTCAAGGCCTGCCATACTCCAGCCAACATCAAATAGACAGGTTAAGGATGCGACCATGCTTAAGGCCTTTATCACCAACAACAAAGACGAACTGGCGATCAGCCTTGCCGTCGCCGCTGCCATCCTCATACCCTTATTGTTGGGCTTCGCCGAAATGGCTTAAGGTCTCCAGGGAACGAGACAATCTGGAACCGGAGAGATTGCCATAAATGCCCGTTGAACTCGCTTTCCAAGCCATCGGCAAAGGGCCGCCGCTGATCATCCTGCATGGTCTGTTCGGCTCAAAACGAAACTGGTCGGCCATCGCCAAGGCGCTGTCCGGCCATTACCATGTGTTCTGTCTCGATCTCAGAAACCATGGCGACAGCCCGTGGGCCGACAACATGGACTACGCGACCATGGCTGGCGATGTGCAGGCCTTCATCAAGGCCCACGCCTTGCACGGCGCAAGCGTCATCGGCCACAGCATGGGCGGCAAGACCGCCATGGGGTTATCACTACTGCACGGCGAATTGATCGGCTCTCTGGTCGTCGTCGATATTGCCCCGGTGCCGCACACCGGCAGCGACGTGCGCGGCTATCTTGATATCCTGGTGGAGCTGCCGCTGGCGGCGTTCGCCAGCCGGGCGGAGGTCGAGGCGCACCTGAGCGAGTCCATCCCCGAATCATCGATCAGAAGCTTCCTTTTGCAAAATCTGGTGCGCGTCGAGGAGCGGCTGCAATGGCGGGTCAATCTGGCGGCCATCGCCGACGACATGGACAACATCACCGGTTTCATCGAGCCGGGCCACGGGCATAACTACAAGGGACCGACACTGTTCGTCGCCGGTGGCAACTCGTCCTACGTCCAGCCCCACGATCACGCGGTGGTCCACGCCCTGTTTCCCAAGGCGCAAATAAAAATCATCCCCGGTGCCGGCCACTGGCTACACGCCGAACAACCGGGGCCCTTCCTCGACCTGCTGAAAGACTTCCTCGGCTAAAAGATTTTTCAATGGAATGCTTGAAACAGTGAGGCACCAAAGTTAAAATTAGCCGATTAATTCACGGGGAAATTTATGTATACTGGCGTCCTATATGGTATCCTTGGTCTGCTCGTGGCCTTTTCCCTGCTCTTGTTTCTGCTTGTTAGAATTCTTAGCGCTCATGGCCGCGCATTAACGCGAAAAAAAATGCGCGGCGACATCGACCGATTGGACGGCCTATCGCCGCCAATTCTAGAGCAGCCGGTCAGCAGCCCAGGCAAGCTTCCGGAAGTCGAAGCTAACAATAGCTTTATACCCAGCACTTTAAACACCAATTAGCGGCTTATTCACTGCCGGGCGCATTTGCCTCTTCATTGCCCGACGCATTTGCCTCGGTGGCAAATTCCTCGTCCAACCCGGCCTCCAGATTCTTGAAGTCCTGAGGTACCGGCAAGCCTTCGGCACGCATCGTGGCGATGAGTTGCTTGAGGCGCATGTGCATCTCGTGCGCGTCGCCCTGATCACCCTGCACTTCACTCATTAAACGCGACAGTTCGGCGGTATAGTCAATTTCATCCATTGTCCTCGCCTCCTGTTAGAGTTTAGCTCTTGCCGCTTAACAGTATACCCGAAAAAACCCGTTCCGTCAGTTAAACGAGACGCGCGGCCATCACGTTGACGCGGGGCTCCGGCGTACATAAATCAGTAAGAGAGGCACATTGTTTTTGGAGCCCGTTGAGCCATGCTCAATATCGCCCCCCTTGATTATGAACGCTACCTGGCCCTGGTCGGGCCGTTTCCGCTCGCCGAAGCGGTGGCCAAGGCAGTGCCTGCGCAGCGTCATACCGAGGAGTTGACCCAGATAAGCAAGCGCATGGACCTTTGGCACGAGTTCTCGGCGGAAGGCGAAATACAGAGGGCCAGACGCGCCCGGCAAACTGGGCAAAGGGAGGCGCCGCCGGTCCACGCCGCCCCGCAGGCCGAAGTGGCGTGGAACATGGTCATAGAAGCCGCCAGCGCCATGAGCAATGGTGGCGCAACGCTGAAAGCCCCGCCTTTAAGGATTGCCGTAAGCCTCTACCATCCGGTGATCGATGCCGAGCCGCCGACAATCAACAAAACGGCGTAAATGGGCTTGTGGTTGCGGGGGTTTATGGCTCTTAATCTCGGCTTTAGATTTTTAAGTCGATAATAGTCGATCATCACCCTGAAGGAATCTCTCCATGATTTATACCAAGCACGGCCAGAATGGCATGATGTCCGCCCCGCACCACCTGGCGGCGGAGGCCGGAGCCAATGTCTTACGGGCCGGCGGCAACGCGGTCGAGGCGATGGTCGCCGCCGCCGCAACCATCGCCGTCGTCTACCCACACATGAATTCCATCGGTGGCGATGGCTTTTGGATCATTTCCGAACCCGGCAAGGAACCCATTGGTATCGATGCCTGTGGACCCGCCGCCGCACTGGCGACACGCGCTGCTTACAAGGATGCCGGATGTGACGCCATCCCGGCGCGCGGTCCCCTCGCCGCGCTCAGCGTGGCGGGTACCGTCGGTGGCTGGGAATCCGCCCTTGAGGCCGCCAGCGGTTGGGGTAAGGCCATGCCGCTTGGCGACATCCTGGCCGATGCCGTCGGCCACGGCCGGTCCGGCGTGTCGGTCACATTGGGTCAGCACAAACTGACCCGCGAGAAGCTGAGTGAGGTCAAAGATGTCCCCGGCTTTGGGCAAACCTAT
>CBFDEA010000174.1:0-4988 GCA_965603695.1 uncultured Rhodospirillaceae bacterium
AATAGGACTGCGCCTTGCCGGTGGGGTGGGCGATGCGAACGAAGGGCATTGTTAAAACTCCATGGTTAAATTAGAACACTTTCTTTTTGCAAGTGATCGGACCTTAGAATGTTAACTTGTTTTTAGCAAGTGTTTAGTTTAAGATTTATTTCATGACCCAATCAGGTAAAAAACATGGCTCTAGCTGTCCGGTGGCTTACGCACTGGATACTCTCGGTGACCGCTGGAGTTTACTGGTTATCCGCGACCTCATGCTCAGAGGCAACGAGACCTACGGCGAATTTCTCGAATCCGGCGAGGGTATCGCGACCAATGTGCTGGCCGACCGCCTGAAGGGTCTTGAGGCCGCAGGCATTATCGCCAAGTCGCCCGATCCCGAAAACCGGCGACGCAATATCTATAAACTGACGGAAAAAGGCCTGGATTTAGCGCCGATGATGATGGAAGTGATCCGCTGGGCTGGCAAGTATGACAACAGCCCTGGTGCCAGGAAAGAAACGCTGACCCGTATAGAAGAAGACAGCGATGAATTTTTGGCCAGCCTGCGGGCGCGCCTAACCGGTTCTCCCCAGTAAGGTGTCGAGAATTGTCATGAGCCGCTCAAGATCGGCCGGTTCGGACAGCCGGTGATCGCCGTCTTTGACCAGCGTCACCTCGACATCGGTGCTGGTCAATCTTTCCTGAAGCTTAAGCGCCGTCGCCCATGGCACGTCATTGTCCTTGAGTCCCTGAATAAGCCGTACCGGCATTTTTAGCGGGATGTCCGTAGCGAGCAATAAATGGCTCCTGCCGTCATCGATCAGGTCTTGCGTGATGGTGTAAGGCTCGTCGCCATAATCGCAGGCGACCTGAACGAAGCCGTCGCGGGCCATGGTCTGGCGTTGCGATGGGTTGAGTTCACGGGCGATCAAGTCTTCGGTGAAGTCGGGGGCGGCGGCCAGACCGATCAAGCCACGGACCCTGTCCTGCAAGCGCAGCGCCACCAGCAACATGATCCAGCCGCCCATGGACGAACCGACCAGAATTTGCGGCCCTTGTGTCAAGTGCTCGATGGCGTAAAGCGCATCGTCTGCCCATTGGCTGATCGTGCCATCCCTGAAAGCGCCCGATGACTGGCCGTGACCACTATAATCGAAGCGCAGGAAGGCTTGTCCGCGCGCTTTACAGTGCAGTTCAAGCGCCAGTGCCTTGGAGCCGCACATATCGGACATAAAGCCGCCGAGGAAAACCACACCAGGAGATTTTCCGGCAAGTGAATTGTAGGCGATTGTCGCGCCGTCCGGACGTGTTAGTATCTGATGAGGAGTCGGCTCGTTCATGATTAAAGGGCTCTCTCTACCGCGTGAAGAATCAAGGGGCATAATGAAACAGGTTGACGAACAGAACAACGCCAAGGATTCCGTTCGGCCCTTCGGGGCCGAGGGCGCGGGACCGCGGCCGACGGTGTTGCAGGTGTTGCCTGCCCTGGAGCAGGGTGGGGTCGAGCGCACGGCGGTGGATATTTCCGGCGCGGTGGTTCAGGCCGGTGGCCGTGCCATTGTCGTTTCCGCCGGCGGTCCCATGGTCCATGAGATCTCTCGGGCAAAGGCCGAACACATCACGTTGCCGGTGGACAGCAAGAATCCGTTCGTCATGTACGCCAATATCGGCAAGTTGGAAAAGATCATCAGGGATAACGATGTCGATATTGTCCACGCCCGCTCGCGTGCTCCGGCGTGGAGCGCCTGGGCGGCGGCGAAGCGGACCGGGGCGCATTTTGTCACCACCTTTCACGGTACCTATTCCTTAGGCGGTAACTGGGGCGGCAACCTGAAGCGGCGCTATAACGCGATCATGATTCGCGGCCAGCGGGTGATTGCTAACTCCGGCTTTATCGCAGGCCATATTCGCAAAAACTATGGCATCGAAGCGGCCAAGCTGCGGATCATTCATCGCGGCGTCGATCTTGAACGCTTCGACGCCCAAAAGGTCTCGGCGCAACGGGTCGTCGGTCTGGCCGCCGATTGGCGTCTGAGTGACGGCATGCCTGTGGTGATGCTGCCTGGACGGCTGACCCGGTGGAAAGGCCAGGCGGTGTTTATCAAAGCCATCGCTGCCCTGGTCGCCATGGGGCGCAAGGATATCCGCTGCCTTTTGGTCGGCTCCGACCAGGGCCGCAGTAAGTACCGCAAGGAACTCGATAAACTCATCGCCGATAGTGGTTTGAATGAAATCGTCCGCATCGTCGAAAACTGTAACGACATGCCAGCCG
This sequence comes from uncultured Rhodospirillaceae bacterium, assembly GCA_965603695.1. Taxonomy (GTDB): domain Bacteria; phylum Pseudomonadota; class Alphaproteobacteria; order Rhodospirillales; family JABHCV01; genus JACNJU01. The sequence continues at coordinate 2,252 of CBFDEA010000174.1, forward strand.
CCTATATGCTGACCGATGTCGTCGTCTCGGCCTCGACCGACCCGGAAGCCTTCGGGCGGGTGGTACCCGAAGCGCAGGCCCTGGGCCGTCCGGTTATCGCCACCGATCATGGCGGTGTCCGTGAAACGGTGATCCCCGGGGAAACCGGCTGGCTGGTTCCTCCCGGTGATGTCGATGCCTTGGCTAAGGCTATCGCGCATGTCCTGAAACTGGATGAAAGCGCCCGCAAAAAATTGGCCATGAAGGCGGTCAAAAACGTCCTCAGCCATTTCTCGAAGGCGTCGATGTGCGCCAAGACCCTTGAAGTCTACAATGATGTTTTGCAAATAACGCCCGATAGCAATGCCTGAGCGAAAGAAGAAAATCCTCGTTATTAAACTGGCGGCGCTCGGTGATTTCGTTCAGGCGATGGGACCGTTTGCCGCCATTCGCGCCCATCACCCCGATGCCCACATAACATTACTGACCAGCCCGCCTTTCATTGAGCTGGCCCATAAGACGGAATTATTCGACCGGGTATGGGGCGATAGTAAACCGCGTGGAGCGGCATTGCGGCGCTGGCTGGCGTTGCGTCGAATGCTCCGTTCGGGCGACTTCGAACGGGTCTATGATTTGCAAACATCGGACCGTAGCAGTTTTTATCGGCGGCTGTTCTGGCCCGGCAAAATGCCGGAGTGGTCGGGCATTGCGGGTGGCTGTTCACACCCCCATGACAACCCAAATCGGGATTTCATGCACACAATCGAGCGCCAGACTGAACAATTGAAAATGGCCGGAATCGAGGATGTGCCGGGGCCGGAAGTCATTGCGACTTTAAGCGGCTTGGACGCGCCGCTTGCGAACTTTGGTCTTGATGAAAACTTTGCCTTGCTGGTTGTCGGCGGTGCGGCACATCGTATCGATAAGCGCTGGCCGGCCGAGAAATATGGCCAATTGGCAGGCCGCCTTGCCGACCAAGGCCTGACCCCGGTGCTGCTCGGCAGTGTTGCGGAAAGTGAAACCATGGACGCCATCGCCGCCGCCTGCCCTAAGGCCCGTAACCTGTGCGGTCAAACCAGCTTGCTCGACATTGCCGCCCTGGCGCGTCGGGCCAGGTTCGCGCTCGGCAACGACAGCGGCCCCATGCATCTGATTGCCGGGCTCGGCTGTCCGTCGCTGGTGCTCTATAGTCAGGCCTCCGACCCAGACCTGTGCGGCCAACGCGGCGCCAAGGTATCGTATATGAGACGTGATTATCTGACCGATCTCGGCGTTGATGAGGTGATGGAGAAGTTAGAGCTTGCTTGACACAGAAGTTATACGTCTTACATTCCCGGCTGCTTTGAATTTTTCTGATAAAAGGCGATTTTAATGGTCGCGATTACACTTCCTGACGGCAGCGTCAGAAACTTCGATGGCCCGGTTAGCGGTGCCGAGCTGGCCGCCGACATCGGTCCCGGCCTGGCGAAAGCTGCTTTGGCGGTGCGCGTCGGCGATACGATGCTGGATTTATCGACGCGCTTTGATGCCGACACCGCCGTTTCTATCGTGACATCGAAGGACGAGGACGCGCTGGAACTGCTGCGTCACGACACCGCCCATGTGCTGGCCGAGGCGGTCCTGGAAATGTATCCGGGTGTCCAGGTGACCATTGGGCCGTCCATTGAAAACGGTTTTTACTATGATTTTTCCGTCAAGGAGCCCTTCACTCCGGAAGATCTGGAAAAGATCGAAGCCCGTATGCATGAAATTGTCAAACGTGATGAAGAAATCACCCGCGAAGTTTGGGACCGTGACGCGGCCATCGAATTTTTCAAGCAAAACGGACAGGCCTACAAGGCCGAACTGATCAGCGACTTGCCGGAAAATGAAACCATAACTGTTTACAAGCAGGGGGAATTCACCGACTTGTGCCGCGGCCCGCATCTGCCTTCAACGGGAAAAGTCGGCGCTCACTTCAAGTTGATGAAATTGGCCGGTGCCTATTGGCGCGGTGATTCCAACAACGAAATGCTGCAACGGGTCTACGGCACGGCGTGGCCGGATAAAAAACAGTTAAATCAATACCTGCATATGTTGGAAGAGGCCGAAAAGCGCGATCATCGCCGCCTTGGCCGTGAAATGTCGCTGTTCCACCTGCAAGACGTCGCCACCGGTTCGGTGTTCTGGCATCCCCACGGCTGGACCCTGTACCGGGCCATTCAGACATACATGCGCAAGCGCCTCGATGGGGCCGGTTATGTCGAGGTCAATACGCCGCAGCTTGTCGACCGCGCCTTGTGGGAAGATTCCGGCCATTGGGAGAAATTCCGCGAGCATATGTTCGTCGCCGAATCCGAGGACAGAATGCTGGCGATCAAACCCATGAATTGCCCCTGTCATGTGCAAATTTTCAAGCAGGGGACGACCAGCTATCGCGACCTTCCGGTGCGCATGGCGGAATTCGGTTCGTGCCACAGGAACGAACCATCCGGTGCCTTGCACGGACTGATGCGGGTCCGCGCCTTCGTTCAGGACGACGCCCATATTTTTTGCACCGAAGATCAAATCACCTCGGAAACCGAAGATTTCTGCGAATTGCTGTTGTCCATCTATAAGGACTTCGGGTTCGAGGACGTGGTCGTCAAGTTTTCCGACAGACCGGAAGTCCGCGCCGGGGAAGACGCGACCTGGGACAAAGCCGAGGCGGCCTTGAAAGAAGCGACCGAGGCGGCAGGCCTTAAGTGGGAGCTTAATCCCGGCGAAGGCGCGTTCTATG
>CBFDEA010000175.1:0-4980 GCA_965603695.1 uncultured Rhodospirillaceae bacterium
TTACGGCTCGGTCGGCGATTCCAAGGCGCAGGCCATGGAAAAGGTTCTCGATCGGGTCCGCGCCCTTGCCGACAAAGGGGTTGTCCTGCGCGGCCCGGTGGCCAAGGCGCAACTGGTCGAGGAATTCCGTCAGGCGCGTGTCCTGCTTTACCGGGGCGATATCAACGAGACTTTCTGCCTTGCCGTCGGCGAGGCGCAGGCCATGGGGGTTCCCGGTGTCGTCGAAAATCTGGGCTCGGTCTCAGAAAGGGTGGTTGACGGCATGACCGGATACGTCGTCGATCATGAATGCGGTTTCTCCGCAGCGGCGGTAAACTTGCTCAACGATGACGATCTGTGGCAAACACAGCATCAGGCGGCGTTGGCCTCTCAACGTCTCTGGGGTTGGCGGGAAGCGGCGCAGGAATTTGAAAAATTAATACCTTAAGTAATTAATACGAAAGTCGGATAACAGAATATGCGTGTATTGCAAGTCATGGCGGGTGCTGAATTTGGTGGCGCGGAAGCGTTTTTCACCCGTCTGGTGCTGGCCCTCAGGCGTGCCGGTCTGCATCAGCGGGTGGTCATCCGAAAAAATGCCGCCCGTGCGGCGACGTTGCGTGAAGGCGGTATTGAGCCGGTCGAATTGCGTTTCGGCGGGCCTTTGGATTTATTGACGCGGATGGGGCTGAAACGTGAAGTCGATTCCTTTTTCCCCCATGTCGTTCTGACCTGGATGAACCGGGCGACATCCATGTGCCCGCAAGGCAATTTTGTTCATGTCGCGCGTTTGGGCGGTTATTACGATCTGAAATATTACCGCAAGTGCGACCACCTGGTCGGCAATACGGAAGATATTGTCGATTACTTGGGCACCAAAGGCTGGCCTGCTGAGCGCGCGCATTACTTGCCGAATTTCGTCAGCGCCGAGATCGCTCCTCCCCTTGACCGTAGAGACTACTACACCCCGAAAGACGCGCCGTTGCTGCTGGCTATGGGACGGCTGCATGAAAACAAGGCCTTCGATGTGCTGCTTGATGCCCTGGCCCGCGTTCCCAATGCCTATTTATGGCTTGCCGGTGAAGGACCGGACCGGGCTGCGCTGGAAGCGCAAGCCGAAAAACTTGGCATCAAGCCCAGGGTGCGGTTTCTCGGCTGGCGGGATGATATTTCCGCCCTGCTGGCGTCCTGCGATGTCTTCGTCTGCCCGTCCAGGCACGAGCCTTTGGGCAATGTGGTTGTCGAGGCCTGGGCCCAGTCCAAGCCGGTGGTTGCCGCCGATAGCCTGGGGCCTGGGGTTCTCATCAAGCAGCGCGAAAACGGCGTTCTGGTGCCGATCAATGACAGCAAATCCCTAGCTTACGCCATACAGGAAGTGCTGGCCGATGAGAACCTGCGCTCAGGCATTGCCCGGCACGGTCGGGCGACTTACGAGGAACGCTTTACCGAAGATGCCGTCGTCGCCCAGTATCTGGCATTCTTCGAAAGCATCGCGAACAAGGACTAACGCGGCCATGTGCGGAATAGCGGGGATAATGACGCGCAGCGGCGAAGTGCCGGAAAACAGCGCCCTTGAGCGGCTTTCCGAGGCCCTTCTCCATCGTGGCCCCGATGGCCAAGGCCGCCATCTGGTGGGCTCGGTAGGGATGATCCAGACGCGCCTCGCCATTATCGATCTTAAAACAGGCGATCAGCCGCTTTACGCACCGGGCGACGGTAAGCAGCCAACCGCTGCCCTGGTCGCTAATGGCGAAATCTATAATTACATCGAGCTTAAGCAGAAGATGGCGGGGACTTCCTTTGCCACCGGTTCTGATTGTGAACCGCCCTTGCATCTTTATCTGCGTCATGGGCCGGACTTCGTAAACCATCTGCGCGGTATGTACGCCATCGCCATTCACGACATCAAGGCGGATCGCCTGGTGCTGGCCCGCGATCCGTTCGGGATCAAGCCGCTTTATTACTGTGAGAGCGAAACCGGATTTGTCTTCGCCTCGGAGCCCCAAGCGATCATGCGCGCCGGTCTGATCGTCGCCCACCAAAACGAGGCGCGCCGTGACGAACTGCTGCAACTGCAATTCACCTGCGGTCGGGAAACCGCGTTTGAGGGTATTTTTCGGGTCCTGCCCGGTGAAACGCTTATCGTCGAGGGCGGCAGGATCGTCGCCAGAAATCAGCGCTCCGCCTTGCCGCTCGGGCCGCGCCTGAATGTCGATGAAACCAGCGCCTTAAGTAAACTCGACGCGGCCCTGAACGACAGCGTCGGAGTTCATCAGCGTTCCGACGTTCCTTACGGCATGTTCTTTTCGGGTGGCGTCGACAGTTCGGTCTTGCTGGCGATGATGGCGCGTTTGAACGAACGCCCCGTGCGGGCGCTGACCGCCGGGTTTTCCGGCACCAATGTCCATGATGAGCGCGATCATGCCCGCGCCGTCGCCGCCGCCGTTGGCGCCGATCATATTGAAGTCGAATTCTGCGAAGCGGATTTCTGGAGTCTGCTGCCAGCCGTTGCCGCCGCCATCGACGACCCGACCGCCGATTACGCCGTTCTGCCGACCTACAAGTTGGCCGCCCAGGCCCGGGCCGAAGGCTTGAAGGTGGTTCTTTCGGGCGAGGGTGGCGATGAACTGTTCGGCGGTTATGGCCGCTATCGTCACGCCGTCCGACCATGGCCGTTTACTAAGCAGATGCGCCGCAAAGGGATACTGGACGGCTTGGGCGTGTTGCGCGCGCAACCGGCAAACTGGCGTGATGGTATTGCAGCATCTGAACGAGATGCGCGCTTGCCCGGAAGGTCGGCTTTGCAGGTCGCCCAGGCCGTCGATTGCGCCGACTGGCTGCCCGCCGATCTGCTGACCAAGCTCGATCGTTGCCTGATGGCCCATGGGGTCGAAGGTCGGGTACCGTTTCTCGATCCGGCTATTGCCGAGCTCGCCTATTTATTGCCCGACCGCCTGAAAATCAGGAAAAGAAGGGGCAAATGGTTGCTCCGCCGCTGGCTTGAAACCGGTTTGCCCGCCGTCCGCGCCTTTGAAGCCAAGCGGGGTTTTACGGTTCCGGTCGGACAGTGGATTGCCAACCGCTCCGGACAACTTGGGGCATTGGTTGCCGGGGTGCCGGCAATCCAGGAAATTTGCCGCCCCGGTGCCGTCGAGGCGTTGTTCTCGGCAACCGGAAAGCGTCCAGAAAAAGCCCAGTGGACGCTGCTGTTCTACGCCCTGTGGCAGCGCAACCACATTCTTGGGCAAGTCCCCCAAGGTGATGTCTTCGAGACCCTTTCCGGATAGTTATCCACAGGTTTTTTGGCAAAATTAGAACTCTTGTCAGGTAGCCTTAAGCAGGCAGAGCGATAATGAATCCTATCGATTCGAAAGCATCTTTGTTTGAGGTTAAGGGGCAGATTCATGACGGCGTTATTTGTAATTGTTGGGGCACTTCTGGTTCTTTCACTGGGGCTTTACATCTTGGTGAGCGTGCTGAAATCAAAAAAACTGGCCCATGAAAAACAAAGACGCAAACTTGAAGCCATGCAGGCGGTCGCCGAAGCGCAAGGAGAGACTGAGCGGCAGTTTATTCCAAACAGTGTCAGCGCCGAATAATCAAACTTGAACTTGGCGCTTTTTAGGCGGCGGCAATTCCCATATAACTAGGGGCATGAGTAAGCCCCAGACAATCACCATCCGCCGTCCCGATGACTGGCATTTGCACCTACGCGATGGTGCCATGCTTGAGGCCGTCGCCGGACATACCGCCAGGCGCTTCGCCCGTGCCATCGTCATGCCGAATCTGGCCCCGCCAGTGACCACGGTTGAGGCCGCTAAACGCTACCGGCAAGATATTCTCAATGCCGTAGGCGATGTCGCCTTCACCCCGCTTATGACCTGCTATCTGACCGACGAGGCCGACCCGCAAGAAATGCGCCGGGGCTTCAATGAGGGAATTTTTACGGCCGCCAAGCTGTACCCTGCCGGGGCGACGACCAATTCGGCAATGGGCGTTACCGATATGGCGCGGATTTCAGGGGTTCTGGACGTGATGCAGGAAATCGGCATGCCGCTGTTGGTGCACGGCGAGGTTACCGACCCGGAAATCGATATTTTCGACCGCGAGACGGTGTATATTGAGCGGGTGCTGGCCCCGATGCTGGCCGAATTTCCAGCCCTGAAAGTGGTCTTCGAACATATCACCACTGAGCAGGCCGTTGCTTATGTGCGCTCTCAAGGCCCCAGGCTGGGGGCGACGATCACCGCCCATCATCTGCTGATTGACCGCAATGACATGTTCAAGGGCGGCATCCGCCCGCACCTGTATTGTCTGCCGGTGGCCAAACGCAAAGGCCATCGTCTGGCCCTGCTCGAGGCGGCGACCTCGGGCGAGGCGAACTTTTTCCTTGGCACCGACAGCGCCCCGCACGCCATCACCGCTAAAGAATCCGCCTGCGGCTGTGCCGGTATCTTCACGGCGCCTGCGGCAATAGAACTGTATGCCCATGCCTTCGATCAGGCCGGTGCGCTGGATAAACTGGAAGCCTTCGCCTCGCTGAACGGCCCGGCCTTCTATGGCTTGCCTGTGAACGCGGAAAGTTTAAGCCTGGTGCGCGAAGATTGGCAGGTTCCGGGTCATGTTGATGTCGAGGGCGAAGCCGAAGTCTTGCCCTTTATGGCCGGTGAAACGCTGTCCTGGAAAATTGCCGATTAATTAAGGAATATCTTTGTGAGCAAAATTATCGAAAACATTGAACTGGTCACCCCCAGTCCCGGTACCGCGCGCAGCTTGAAGGTGCATCGCTACGGGAAAGCGGGGGCGGGGCCGAAGGCGTATTTCCAGGCGGCCCTGCATTCCGATGAATATCCGGGTCTTTTGGTCGCCAATCACCTGATCGCCTTGCTCGATGCCGCCGAGGCCCAGGGGGCCATTAAGGGCGAAATTATCGTTGTTCCGGTGGCCAACCCCATAGGCCTTGGCCAGCAACTCAACGGTCAGCACGTCGGTCGCTATGAA
>CBFDEA010000176.1:0-4980 GCA_965603695.1 uncultured Rhodospirillaceae bacterium
AGTTCGTTGAAATGCTGCGTACCAGCACGGACATTGCCAATCCCAGAATCCCGGTGTTAATTGTTTCCGGCCACAGCGAGACCAAGAACGTCCACAAAGCGGTCCGTTTGGGCATCCACGGATTTCTGGTCAAGCCCGTCTCCCACACCGCCCTTAAAGATCATATCATCCGCGCCCTTAAATACCCGACAATCGATCCTGCCAATTTGGTCCCGAAAAAACGAGCCCTCAAAGATGTCGAAGTGTTGGATTTAAACGAGAAACTGAAAAAGTCGCGGTGGAGCTGACGCTTTTCTGGTCGTCATCTGATTAAGATATTCTGTTATTCGTATTTCTAAGTTTGGGATTGAAAGAAAAAAAGATGCTAGTTGAACTTAGAAAACTGATTTTTTCCAAACAGGCGTTGACGCAAGCCTTCCTTAAAGAATGTAAGGAAGAGGGGATAAAGGTGCCAAACAGTCAAGTCGAGGATATAAAAATTGAAGGCGAAAGTCCTATAAAAGTCGCCATTCAATTCATGTCCGCCAACCCCGACCAGCCCATTGAGATTCCATTAAACGAACATTTCGTTTTATCATCCATGATCTTAATGTGCGGAGAACTTGGTGTGCCCCTGCCCCGGTACACAAAAAAAGTCATCAAGCGTCAGGACGATGGTTTGGCCATGGTCATAACAACGACAATTAAATAACCGGTTGCATTCTTTTGATGCCCACCGTCACCCACCCGTGACGCCTGAGGGCAAAATCACTCAGTCGTAAGAGCGTTTGTCCTCGATGACGATGCCATCGTTAGGCAAGCTGTCGGGACTTACGAAGGTAACGGCGCCTTTTAGTTTGCAAAGGGTTTGCAGACTCTCGGCGATGGCCGTCTTCAGGGCTTCGTCTTGCGCACCCACTTCGCACATCAGGGTCATGGCGTCCTTGCCATCGATCGTTTCGACGAGCAGGCGGGCGCGGTTAATTTCCGGGTGGCGTTTGCTGAGCGCTGCGACCTGTTCGGGGTGGACGAACATGCCCTTGATTTTTGTCGTTTGGTCGGCCCGGCCCATCCAGCCCTTAAGCCGCATGTTGGTGCGCCCGCAAGGGCTTTGCCCCGCCATCACCGCCGACAAATCGCCGGTGGCAAAACGGATCAGTGGATATTCTTTCGAGAACAGCGTGACGACGACCTCACCGACTTCGCCTTCTGGCAACGGGTCGCCGGTGCCGGGGCGAACGATTTCGACGATCACCCCTTCATCGACGATCATGCCTTCTGCGCCGTCTGACTCGTAGGCGATCAAGCCCAGGTCAGCGGTGGCGTAACACTGATAGGCAAGCAAGCCACGCTCTAGCCACTCATCGCGCAAGGCCGGAGGGAAATACTCCCCACTGACCATCGCCCTTTTGAAGCTCGACACATCCTTGCCAGTCGCTTGCGCTTTTTCCAGCAGGATTTTCAAGTAAGACGGAGTTCCCGTGTAGCAAGCAGGCCTTAGGTCGGCAATCACTTCAAGCTGCTGTTCGCTATTGCCGGTGCCCGCGGGGATCACCGCGCAGCCCAGGGCGCGGGCCCCGGAATCCATGATGAAGCCACCCGGCGTCAGGTGATAAGAAAAGGTGTTGTGGACCAGGTCGCCTGCGCGGAAGCCGGCGGCGTAGAGGGCGCGGGCGACACGGAAGAAATCTTCCGCTTTGCCTTCAGGTTCATAAATCGGTCCCGGTGACTGAAAAATACGGGTCAGTCCACCGCTTGCCATTGCCGCAAGACCGCCGAACGGACGGTCTTTCTTCTGGCCTTCAATCAGGTCCGATTTGCGGGTCAATGGCAACGTCGAAAGGGCGGCCCGCGTGTTGATTGCGGCGGCATCAACGTCGGCAAAATGATCTGTAAAATAAGGCGCGTTATCTTTGGCGAAGGCGACCTGCCGCGACAGCGCCGTCATCTGCGCCGCTTCACGTTGGTCCCCTGAGCGGGTCTCTAGGTCGTCGTAGTACTTTGTCATGGCTGTGATTTACTTAAGCGAGCCAACGCTTGCGGCGACGGTAGTGCTTGACCTCGCGGAAGCTTTTACGGGCACCGGAACTAAGGCCCAGATAAAATTCTTTAACGTCTTCATTTTCGGACAAGGAGTCGGCGGCGCCTTCCATGACGACGCGACCGTTTTCCAGAATATAGCCGTAATCGGCATGCTTCAGCGCGACCATGGTATTTTGTTCGGCAAGCAGGAAGCTAACGCCCTCTTGTTTGTTCAGGGCATCGACGATTTCAAAAATTTCTTCAACCAACTGCGGAGCCAGACCCATGGACGGCTCATCAAGCAGGATCATTTTCGGATTCGCCATCAACGCCCGGCCAACGGCGGTCATCTGCTGTTCGCCGCCCGATGTGTATCCGGCCTGACTGCTGCGGCGCTCTTTCAAGCGTGGGAAATAATGATAGACCTTCTCGAGAGACTGGTTAATCGCAGCCGCCCCGTCGGTGCGGGTGTAGGCCCCGGTCAACAGGTTTTCCTCGACGGTCAAATGTTCGAAACAATGACGCCCTTCCATGACCTGGATGACGCCTTTTTTCACCAGGTCCGATGGCGTCAGTTTGTCGACGCGCTCGCCCCTGTATTCGATACTGCCCTTGGTAACATCGCCGCGTTCGGCACCAAGCAGGTTCGAGATCGCCTTCAGGGTCGTCGATTTTCCGGCCCCGTTGGCACCGAGGAGGGCAACAATGCCCCCCTCGGGAACCTCGAGAGAAACCCCCTTCAACACCAGGATCACATGGTCGTAAATGACCTCGATGTTGTTAACAATCAGAAGCGGGCTTCCGTTTTCACTCATAATATCTAACCGTTCTTTATCTGATCGATTAGTTGCAGGTACGGGGCGTAATGCCCTTTTCTGCCGCGTATTTGGCCGCCGATGCTTCGATCATCGGGCGGACAATGTCGTTCATAGGCTCGATCCAGTCGGACACGAATTCCCACTGCTGACCTTTCCATTCCTGGATACGCAGTGGCGTGCCACCTTCGTGGTTTTTGCACGAAAGTTTGATCGGCTTCATGAAGCGCGAAAGGCCAAGCTTGGACAGCTTTGCATCGGTCAGATTGAGGTTTTCAAAGCCCCAACGGATCTGCTCGCCTGTCATCGGCTTGTTGCCATATTTGCCCATGGCGGTACGGATCGCTTCGGATACGAATACCGAGTTGATCAAACCGCGGTTGTAAAGAACCTCACCGACCTTGTCTTCAGTGGTCGTGCCGTTACCCTTGGCATAGACATTCTTGAAAATGTCCTGGTGAACGATGAAGTTGGCACCCGGCGAATGGAAGGCCGCCGACTTGTAACCAATCGCGGCTTTACCGGCCGGACGGGTATCAGGCTCGGCACCCGACCACCACGCGCCGATGAATTTATTCATCGGGAAACCGACAGCGGCGGCTTCTTTGATAGCGGTCTGGTTCATCACACCCCAGCCCCACATGAAGACCCAATCGGGACGCAGTTTACGACCGATGGAAAGCCAGGTCGCCTTCTGCTCCAGACCCGGATGGGTGACAGGGAACTTGGAGAATTTAAAACCGTACTTTGCGGCCAGTGTTTCCAGGGTCGCGATCGGCTCTTTACCGTAAGCAGAATCATGATAAACGAGGGCAATTTTCTTGCCCTTCAACTTATCCATACCGCCCTCTTCGCCACCGACATAACGAACCAGAGCCGAAGCCTGGCTCCAATAGGTCGAAGGCGCGGTGAAGACATATGGGAAGACACGGCCGTCAGAGGCGTCGGTACGACCATAGCCCATGGAAAACACCGGGATTTTATCCTTGGTGGCGCGTTCGATGATGGCGTAGGTGATGCCGGTCGACAACGGGCTGAACGCGGCAGCGCCGGTTTCGCCTTTGCCTTTAAGGCGTTCGTAGCATTCGACGCCACGGTCGGTGTTGTAACCGGTGTCGCATTCTTCAACGACGACCTTGACGCCATTGATGCCGCCATCGCGGGCATTGAGCATTTTGTAGTAATCCATGGCGCCATCGGCGAACGGCACGCCGTTAGGGGCGTAAGGTCCGGTCCGGTAGACCAGGCTCGGAATAAACTGTTCGGATGCCTTGGCCTCCGCGACGGCAAAGCCGCTGATGCCGATAGCCAGGCCAACAGCGGCCAGGGTCAATTTTGTTAATGTCATTGGTAATCCTCCCTTTTTGAAACTCTTAAGTCAGGTTAATGATTATTTTGACTTACCTCAAGCAAACCCGGAACCCCGGGATAATAATGGCGCATTCCAGTTTAATAGTATTGCCTTAATAGGGGAACGGCCACAAACGTAATTTTTCCTTGCCAATCTGCCACAGGCGCGCCAGCCCGTGTGGTTCGACAATAAGAAAAAAGATAATCAACGCACCAAAAATCATAAATTCCATATGACTGATCAGTTCGACGGAAATATTAAGCCCGAACAGGGTCGGCGCATTAGACAGGAAAATCGGCAACAAAACGATAAAGGCAGCCCCCATGAAAGAGCCCAAAATAGAGCCGAGCCCGCCGATGATGATCATAAACAGTATTTGGAAAGAGCGCGTGATATCAAAGGCTAACGCCTCGACACTCGAGGTGTAGATGAACGCCCACAGCGCCCCTGAAATGCCGCAATAAAAAGAACTGACGGCAAATGCCCCGAGCTTGGCCTGCAGCGGCTTGATGCCGATGATTTCTGCCGCAATGTCCATATCGCGGATCGCCATCCAACCGCGACCGATGTGTGAGCGCACAATATTTTTCGCCGCCAGCGCCAAAACGCAGACAATGGCCAGGGTAAACAGATACTTGTTAATCGGACTGGCCGAAGAGCCGGTGACGAAAAAATCGCCAAACACGGCACGCGGCGGCGCGCTGATCACGCCGGAAGAAGAGTAATTGGTGAACCAGGGAAACTTATTGAACATCCAGACCAGGAAAAATTGCGAGGCCAACGTCGCCACGGCCAGATAGAACCCCTTAATGC
>CBFDEA010000177.1:0-4969 GCA_965603695.1 uncultured Rhodospirillaceae bacterium
GTGTCACTTCGGCACCGATGTAGACACTACCCGCTACATCAAGGTTTTTCAGGGCTTCTTCACCAACGTTAGGAATATCGCGGGTGATTTCTTCCTGACCAAGCTTGGTGTCACGGGCCATGACTTCGAATTCCTCGATATGGATCGAGGTGAAGACGTCATCTTTGACGATACGCTCCGAAATCAGGATCGAATCTTCGAAGTTGTAGCCATTCCAGGGCATGAACGCGACCAGCACGTTACGGCCCAGGGCCAGTTCGCCGAACTCTGTCGACGGACCGTCGGCAATGGTGTCGCCGGCGCTAACGAAGTCACCAACCTTCACCAGCGGACGCTGATGCAGATAGGTGTTCTGGTTGGAACGCTGAAACTTAAGCAAATTGTAGATATCAACACCGGCAGCCGAGTGAGATGTCTCCTCGGTGGCACGAACAACAATACGTGTGGCATCAATCTGATCGATCACACCGGAACGCTTGGCGACGATGGTGGCACCGGAATCCCGGGCAACCTTCGCTTCCATGCCGGTGCCGACGATTGGTGCCGCAGCGCGTAGCAGAGGCACCGCCTGGCGCTGCATGTTCGATCCCATCAGGGCGCGGTTGGCATCATCGTTTTCGAGGAACGGAATAAGTGCCGCAGCAACCGATACCAGCTGCTTGGGCGATACATCCATGTACTCGACGGCTTCGGGAAGCGCCATGACGAAGTCACCACTCTTACGGCAACTGACCAGTTCATTGATGAACTTGCCCTTGGCATCGATTTCCTCGTTAGCCTGGGCGATTGTGTAGCGACCTTCTTCAATAGCCGACATGTAGACGACCTGGTCGGTCACCTTGTCTTTTTCGACCTTGCGGTACGGTGTTTCGATAAAGCCGTACTTGTTGACCTGGGCAAATGTCGCCAGCGAGTTAATCAGGCCGATGTTCGGGCCTTCGGGTGTTTCAATCGGGCAAATCCGACCGTAATGGGTCGGGTGCACGTCACGCACTTCAAAACCAGCCCTCTCACGGGTCAGGCCGCCCGGTCCAAGCGCCGAAAGGCGACGCTTGTGGGTGATTTCAGAAAGCGGGTTGGTTTGATCCATAAACTGCGAAAGCTGCGAAGAACCGAAGAACTCGCGGACGGCGGCAGCAGCCGGTTTGGCGTTGATCAGGTCGTGCGGCATGACGGTATCGATATCGACCGAGCTCATACGCTCGCGAATGGCACGTTCCATACGCAACAGGCCGACGCGGTACTGGTTTTCCATCAATTCGCCAACGGAGCGAACCCGGCGGTTGCCAAGGTGATCGATGTCGTCAATTTCACCACGACCGTCTTTCAGGTCGACCAGTGTTTTGACAACGGCCAGGATGTCTTCCTTGCGCAGGATCCTGACCGTGTCTTCGGTCTCGAATCCCATGCGGGCGTTCATCTTGACACGACCGACCGACGATAAGTCGTAACGTTCTGAATCGAAGAACAGGCTGTTGAACAGCGCTTCTGCCGTTTCCAGCGTCGGCGGCTCGCCAGGGCGCATGACACGGTAGATATCGATCAGCGCTTCCTCGCGGCTGGTGTTCTTGTCGACGGCCAGGGTATTGCGGATATAGGGGCCGACATTGACGTGATCGATTGCCAGGGTCGAGATTTCATCGACTTTAGCCTGGCTCAGAATTTCCAACAGTTCTTCTGTGATTTCAGCGCCGACTTCGGCATAAATTTCACCGGTGGCTTCATTAAACAAATCGCCAGAAATGTAACGTCCGATCAACTCGTCATCATGGACCAACTGTTCTTTGACGCCTTTTTCGGCCAATTGCTTGAGCAGACGCGGGGTCATCTTGGTGCCGATTTCGGCGACGACTTTGCCGGTCTTTGCGTTGACCAGATCACTGGTCAACTTGACGCCACGTAAGCTGTCGCCATCGAACGGGGTGTGCCAGCCGTTTTTGCTGCGCTTGTAAACAACCTTGCCGTAGAACATCGTCAAAATGTCTTCCGGTGACAGGCCTTCTTTCTCGGCGGCTTCGGTGGTCTTGCCGTCGGCTTCGCGCTTGGCGATCAACTTGTCGGTCTTGTCGCTATTCAACGCCATAAGCAGGGTTGTCACGGGCAGTTTGCGACGGCGATCGATACGCACGAAAGCCAGGTCCTTGGCATCGAATTCGAAATCCAGCCAGGAACCGCGATAAGGAATAACGCGGGCGGCGAACAGGAATTTACCGGACGAATGGGTTTTGCCTTTATCATGATCGAAAAAGACGCCGGGAGAACGGTGCATCTGCGAAACGATGACGCGCTCGGTGCCATTAACGACAAAGGTGCCGTTATGGGTCATCAGCGGCATATCGCCCATGTAGACGTCTTGTTCCTTGATGTCGAGAATGGAGCGGGCGCCGGTTTCCTCGTCGATATCCCAAACCAGAAGGCGCAGGGTTACTTTCAAGGGGGCGGCGTAGGTCATACCGCGCTGCTGACATTCCTCGACATCGTATTTCGGATCTTCAAAATGAAAATCGACATACTCAAGGGTTCCGCGCTCGGAGAAATCCTTAATCGGGAAGACCGACTTGAAAACGGCTTCCAGACCACTGGTTTTTCGTTCCTCGGCGTTCATATCCGTGCGGAAGAATTTATCATACGATGCCTTCTGAACCTCGATAAGGTTAGGCATCGGTGTGACTTCTTTAAGCTTACCGAAAAATTTACGAACGCGCTTGCGACCCGTATAGGATTGATCCATTACAAGTATTCCTACGACTGACTTGTCCTGAGACAGGGCTCTGATCGACCACCGCAGTCGAAAAGGTCCCGTCTACCATTCCTTGAAGCACGCCTAAAATGACGCACCCCTTTGAGGCAAGCACACCCATGTTCCCAGCCTCGGTAAGGCCAATCTGAATAGGATGTGTGCAATATTTAAAGCAGACTTACCGACGGTCGGGCATAACCCCAACCGTCGGCTTGTCTTTAACCTTGTCCGGCCTGCAAAAGCAGGCCAGTCCTTACTTGATTTCGACCGTGGCGCCGGCTTCTTCCAGCTTTTTCTTGAGTTCCTCGGCTTCTTCTTTCTTAACGCCCTCTTTAATGGACTTCGGCGCTGCTTCAACCAATTCCTTGGCTTCTTTCAGGCCGAGACCAGTGATGGCACGAACTTCCTTGATGACGTTGATCTTTTTGTCGCCAAAGGCGGCCAAGACAACTTCAAATTCGGTCTGTTCTTCGGCTGCTTCACCCGCTGCGGCAGGACCGGCGGCGGCGGCAACAGGAGCGGCTGCTGAAACGCCCCATTTTTCTTCGAGTAGTTTAGAAAGCTCGGCCGCCTGCATGACGGTCAGGCTCGAAAGATCTTCAACGATCTGATCTAGATTAGCCATTTTGTTAGTAACTCCTTGGGCTTGAACTGTCGTATTCGAGTTATAAGGATCGGTTTATTTAAGCGGCTTCGCCTTGAGCAGCCTTGGCGCCAATCACACGCGCAACCTGTCCACCCGGTGCTTGTAGAATACCGGCGATACGAGTTGCGGGAGTGCCGATCATGCCGACGATCTTGGCGCGACACTCATCGAGGCTTGGCAGGCTGGCAAGAGCCTTAACGCCATCCACATCGAGGAGGTCTTTCCCAAGAGCGCCACCGAGCACAATCAGTTTGTCGTTAGACTTAGCGAATTTAACAGCCACTTTGGCGGCAGCTACCGGGTCGTCCGAATAGGCAATTGCCGTCGGTCCGGTGAACATGTCGCTTAGGGGACTGTACGTTGTGCCTTCAATGGCACGCCGCGTGAGCCGATTCTTGGTGACTTTAAAACTGGCTCCTGCTGCACGCATCTGCGTCCGAAGGTCCCCCATTTCGGCAACCGTCATCCCACTGTAATGGGTGACGACAACCATGGCGGAGTCTTCGAAGGTCTGATGCATTGAAGCAACCAGTTCTTCTTTTTGTCCTCGGTCCACTGTCTTCTCCAGCTTCTTTGGCCCCTCCCCGCTTCTTACGCGGATTGGAACCGTTGGACTTATGACCCTTCAAAACAAAAGAAGGATCGGTAAGCCTGTCCAGTGCGCCAGTTCAGCCGCTTATTTAAGGACGCTAGCGTCCTTGAAAAACGGTGTTTGCACTGTCTGTGCAGGCGGAAGCTTCCATTACGAGGGCCTTGCAACGCTTGCTTGGCCTTCACCTACGGTCTTGGACAGGTCGGAAACGTTAAAAACGCTCCCTAACCCGCCGCTGCCACCGAAGTGACACCGGCAGGAATTCTTAATCAGGAACCGCTAAGGTTACCGACATTCAGCTTAACACCGGGGCCCATCGACGAAGAGATGGAGACACGCTTCATATAGGTGCCCTTGCAACCCGTCGGCTTGGCCTTGTTGATAGCGCCCACGAAAGTCGAAATATTCTCGCTGATCGCCTCGGCCGAGAAACTGGCCTTGCCGACACCGGCGTGAATGATTCCCGCTTTTTCAACACGGAATTCGATCTGACCGCCCTTGGCAGCCTTGACTGCTGCGGCGACGTCCATCGTCACGGTTCCCAGCTTCGGGTTCGGCATCAGGCCTTTGGGGCCCAGAACCTTACCGAGTTGGCCGACGACAGCCATCATATCGGGGGTTGCGATGCAACGATCGAAATCGATGTTACCCTTCTTGATCATGTCGGCCAATTCATCGGAACCGACAATATCGGCACCAGCGTCCTCGGCTTCCTTAACCTTGTCACCCTTGGCGAAAACGGCAACACGCAAGGTCTTGCCGGTACCGTGAGGCAACGAGACAACACCACGGACCATCTGGTCGGCGTGCTTCGGATCGACACCCAGGTTGAGGGCAATTTCGATGGTTTCATCGAATTTTGTGTTGGCGTTTTCCTTAACGATTTTAACGGCATCGTTCAAATCGTAGAGAGTGCCACGTTCAATTTTTTCATGCGCTGCTGTGAAGCGCTTGCCATGCTTTGCCATTATCTTATCCCACCACTTCTATG
>CBFDEA010000178.1:0-4967 GCA_965603695.1 uncultured Rhodospirillaceae bacterium
CTCGCCGCCGCCTTGATGCCGCTTTCCTGGAAATTGCTGGGCCGTCCAAGGGCCGAGTAAATCCTTCTGAAGCGTTAAAAAAATGGCAAACATAGCGGAGAACCTGTCGGCACGACTTTCGCTTGGATTTTCCTGTATCGGGCATTCCTATTCGCACCTGTTTGCGCCGATTTTCTATGTCGCCGCCCTGTCTCTCGAACAGGAACTAGCCCTTTCCCACGGCGAAGTCATCACCCTGATCGTCGCCGGTAACGTGCTTTTCGGCTTCGGCGCGCCACTGGCCGGATGGCTTGGCGATAAGTGGAGTTCGACGGGTATGATGAGCGTGTTTTTCCTGGGTACGGGAACGGGCATGATTTTGACCGGACTAGCCTCGAGCCCGTTGTACATTGGCCTGGCCCTCGCGCTGACCGGTTTGTTCTCATCGATCTATCACCCGGTCGGCTTTGCCTGGCTTGTGCGTCATGCGGTCAGTCGCGGCTTGGCCTTGGGAATCAATGGCGTTTTTGGTAGCATCGGCCCAGGCATAGCCGCGATTACCGCCGGGGTGTTGATCCAGTGGTTTAGCTGGCGGGCGGCCTTTATTGCTCCCGGTGTGCTTCTGGTGCTTACCGGTATCGCCTTCTTCTGGCTGGTTGCACGGGGGGCTATTGTCGAATCCCGGGTTGATCGAAAGCGCGAAGAACCTGCCAGTCGCCGCGATATGATCCGCGCCATCATCGTGCTGGCGGTGACCATGATGTGTACCGGTATTATCTATCAGGCGACGCAACCGGCATTGCCGAAGGTATTTTCCGAGAAGCTTGGAGAATTGACGGACGGCGGCGTCCTTGGCATCTCAATGTTGGTCGCCATTGTTTATTTTACCGCCGGTGCCATGCAGATTGTCGCCGGAAGGCTGGCCGATAAATACCCCCTGAAATACGTCTACATGATCGCCTTTACCTTGCAGGTGCCGTTTCTGGCCATCGCCGGCAGTTTGAGCGGCGCCTCGCTTCTGGCCGTTGCGATCATTATGGTGTCGGTTAACTCCGGGGCACTGCCAGCGGAAAACTCACTGGTTGCCCGTTACGCCCCAAGCCAGTGGCGTGGCCTGGCCTTTGGCCTGAAATTCATCCTGGCCTTCGGCGTCAGCGGCCTGGGTGTGCTGTTGGAGGGCAAACTATATGATTATACCGGCGGCTTTTATTGGCTGTTTATCGTCCTTGCCTGTGTTGCCGCGGTCGCCGCCATGGCCGGGATGTTGCTGCCCAACGAGCGGCCTCAACCAACACCAGTGGCTGCCGAATGATAAAAGTCACAGGCCTCGATCATCTGGTTTTGACAGTTGCCGATCTGGACGCAACGTGCGATTTTTATGGCCGGGTTTTAGGCATGGATGTGGTGACTTTTACTTCTGGTGGCTGTGAGCGCAGGGCCCTTAAATTCGCCGATCAGAAAATAAACCTGCATCAGGCCGGGGCCGAATTTGAACCTAAAGCCGCCCAGCCCAAACCGGGATCGGCCGATCTGTGTTTGATTATTGATGTCCCTCTGGAACAAGCCATCACCCACTTGCAGGCCAACTACGTGACGGTAGAGCAGGGGCCTATTGAGCGTACCGGTGCGAACGGGCCGATCATGTCGGTCTACTTTCGCGATCCCGATGGCAATTTGATCGAAGTTTCTCACTACATTGATTAGTGGGTCTCTCCTTGCCCTTCCAAATCGGCCAGGCGCTGCTCCATCGCCGCTTCGATGGGGTCGCGCAATTCCGGGTTAGTGTTGAGCAGGCGACGGAAGTCGTGGGCGTCCAGGAAAAGCAACTGGCATTCGGTCAGCGCCGTGACACTGGCCGTGCGGGTGCACTCTTTGAGTAGGGCGATCTCGCCAAAAAAATCGCCGTTGCTAAGTTTTCGATGTTCCGGATGGACTTCGACTTCGACCTCGCCGGTGACGATAAAATACATAGAGTCGGCAAACTCGCCGCGTTTGACGATGGCGTAGCGGGCAGGGACCTGCTTGGGATGCAGGAGTCCGGCTATTTCGGAAATTTTCAGGGCGTCCAGGTTAGAGAATAGCGGCACACCGGCGACCAGTTTCCAGGTGATGGTGAAATCCCGTTTTTTGATTTCCCGGGTGAATCCCGATGTCAGGATACCGGCGGGCAGGGCGAACATGGCGATGCCCATGACCATGATAAAGGCGCCAAAAACCTTACCGGCGGCGGTGACCGGGGTGACGTCGCCATATCCGACCGTTGTCAGGGTCGCAAGCCCCCACCACATAGCGTGGGGGATCGAGGCAAAGGCATCGCTCTGCGCTTCGCGCTCGAACATGTAGACGACGGAAGAAGCGAAGACGAGCAACATCATCATCACCAAAAGCGCCGCGCCCAATGGTCGGCGCTGGCTTTTGATGACTGCGGCAAAAGTTTCGATGGCTGGCGAATAACGGGTTAATTTTAGCAGCCGCAGCATCCGGAAAATCCGCATGAAGCGTAAATCGACAGTGACGAACATGGCCAGATAGAAGGGGGCTATGGCAATCAGGTCGATCAAGGCCAGCGGTGTCAGCATGTGTTTCAGGCGGCCAATGATCGGGCGGTCGAACCCCTCGGCCTGGTTCTCGGTACAGACCCACAGGCGCGCCAGATATTCGACCGAGAAGATCGTCACCGAAATGGTGTCGAAGGCTTGCAGGAAGACGTGAAGTTCCGGGGCCAGTCCGGGAATGGTTTCGACGATGACGGCGATGACATTGGAAATGATCAGCACCATCATGAACAGGTCGAACCAGCGGCCCTTCCAGTCACTACGGACGGACGCTTCGATAACGTCATAGACCCTTGTTTTAAGAGGCTGTGTCATGTGACCTGTATTATGCCCTGTTAAATCTTACTGAGTCCTTGATCCAGGTCTCTTTTGATGTCGCTGGCGGTTTCAAGCCCGATTGACAGCCGCACCACTTCCGGGCCGGCTCCGGCGGCGACGCGCTGTTCCTCGGAAAGTTGACGGTGGGTGGTCGAGGCCGGATGCAGGATCAAAGAGCGGGTGTCGCCGATGTTGGCGAGATGGGAAATCATCTCGACCCCCTCGACCAGCTTAACCCCGGCGTCGAAACCACCCTTAAGGCCGATGGTGAAGACCGAGCCGGCACCCTTGGGCAAATATTTATTGGCCAGATCGTGATAGGCGCTCGACTTAAGTCCGGCGTAGGAAACCCAATCAACGGCGGGATGGGATTCCAGAAATTCCGCCACGTCCTGGGCGTTGGCGACATGGCGCTCCATGCGCAGGGGCAGGGTCTCGATACCGGTGATGGTGTTAAAGGCATTCATCGGCGACAGGGCCGGGCCAAAATCGCGCAGGGCCACGGCGCGGGCCTTCATGGTGAAACCGAAATCGCCGAAGGTTTCATAGAAAGTCAGGCCGTGATAGGCGGGTTCTGGCTCGGTCATGGATGGGAACTTGTCGTTCTGGGCCCAGTCGAATTTGCCCGATTCGATGACCGCGCCACCCAGCGAGTTGCCGTGACCGCCAAGAAACTTGGTGGTCGAATGAACGATGATGTCGGCCCCCCATTCAAAGGGGCGGCACAGATATGGCGTCGCCATGGTGTTGTCGACGATCAGCGGGATGCCGGCGTCTTTGGCGATGGCGGCGACGGCTTCCAGATCGACGACGATGCCGCCGGGATTGGCCAGCACTTCAAGAAAGATCGCCTTGGTTTTCGGGGTGATTGCTTTCCTGAAGTTTTCGGTGTCGCTGGGATCGACGAAATTGCATTTCCAGCCGAGCTTGTCGAAACTGATGCCGAACTGGGTGATCGAACCACCGTACAGATTGCGCGAGGCGATGAACTCATCACCGGGGCCGAGTAGGGTGAAGAAGGTCAGGAATTGGGCGGCGTGGCCGCTGGCCGCACAGACGGCGGCGCGACCGCCTTCCAGATTGGCCAGGCGTTCTTCAAGTACCGACACCGTCGGGTTGGTCAGGCGCGAGTATATGAAGCCGAAAGTTTGCAGGTTGAACAGGTCGGCGGCGTGTTCGGCGTCATCAAAGACATAAGACGTGGTCTGATAGATCGGCGTGTTGCGGGCGCCTGTCGCCGGGTCGGGATGGGCCCCGGCGTGGATGGCGCGGGTTTCGAAACCGGCTTCGGGCGGCGTTTTTTTATCAGTCATGCTCTAGGCCCTTAGTTTCGGACGCTTCGAGGATATGACGCCGGTATTGATGCCACCCCAACCAAGTTCGCCGAACAGGCGCGCGTATTCGATCTTCGGGCATCGATCCATAATCACGTTTAGGCCTGCGGCCTCACCCTTTTTGGCGGCGTCCTCGTTGACGACGCCAAGCTGCATCCAGACCACGGAAATGCCTTTGGCTTCGGCCAGGTCAATAGCTTCGTCCATGATCGGCCCGGCGGCGGCTGAGTTTCGGAAAATGTCGACCATGTCGAAGTTGCCTGGAATATCCGACAGGCTGGCGTAGACGCTTTGTCCAAGGATTTCCTTACCGGCGTGGCCGGGGTTGACCGGAATGACCCGGTAGCCTTTTCCAAGCAAGTATTTCATGGCAAAGCTGGAAGGCCGGACCCAGTTAGGCGACGCCCCGACCATGGCGATAGTCTTGACTCGTTTTAAAATTTTTCTCAGCAGTTCATCCCTATACATCAGCGGCCTTCCCACGTCGGCGTGCGCTTCTCAAGGAAGGCGTCGATGCCTTCTTCGGCGTCACGGGCCAGCATGTTGCGGGTCATGGTCTGGGAGGCATAGGCGTAAGCGGCTTCGATATCCATATCCAGCTGGGCATAGAAGGCTTGCTTGCCGATGGCCAGGGTCAGCGGCGATTTTGCCACAAGCTTGGTGGTTATTTCGGCGATTGCCTGATCGAGTTTATCATCATCGACGACCTTGTTGATCAGGCCCCAGCGTTCGGCTTGTTCGGCCTCGACCCGCTCGCCCGTCAGCAGCATTTCCATGACTT